>CALKKU010000001.1 GCA_937995285.1 uncultured Bacteroidales bacterium
GGTGAAGTTGGTGACGTCGGCCGGACGCTGACCTACCATAATTTCACCTTCGACGTATTCGCCGTAGTCGCAATATTCGCCAATGTAAACAACGGCGCGGTAGAAGTACGAGCCGCCCTGAGCGAGGTCGGTATCGGAGAATGTGAGTTCGGCACCGGGAGCGGGATTTTCGAATGTGTGGATTGCATTGTAATCGCCGCCGCTGATGTTGCGATAGAGGACAATGCGCGAAATCTTGGTGAGGGGTTCGCCGTGAACTTCGCCAAGCGACGGGTGGCTTACGGCAGGAGCGGTGAGAGCAATGTCGATTGCCGTACCGGCCTCATTCATCTTCGAGGTGAAGTTGGTGACCGATGAAGGATAAACGATGGCATCGGGCTGGGCGGCTTCAAGTTTGATGTCGTCGATTACAACAGTTTCGGGTGATGCACCGTTGGAAGCGAACATACGGATTACTACGTTGTGAGCGCCTGCAGGGACTTCAACTTTTTCGGTGACGTCGACCCACTTGGATTCTTCAGCGGCAATCGGGCTGTGGTATACGTTGACCCACTGACCGCCGTCGAACGAAAGCTGAGCGCCAACAGTCGATGTGCAGTTGCCGGCTACTGCATAGTAGCAGAACGAGAGCTGAACGGCATCGGCGTCGCCGAGTTCGATGTTGCCGGATACGAGGTAGTCATAAGTGACGTCGCCCGACGAGTAGTAGCGGATGTCGGCAAAGCCGCCTTCGCCGCTGCGGGGCTTAACGGTAGAACCGATGTATACATAATCGTCGAAGCTCCATGTGGTGGGATATGAAGCGGTGGATGTGGTGGATGTGCTCCAGATGTGGTCGGGACCTACGGAGTAGCCGACAGCAGTGTTGAATGTCTCTACATAGGGAAGCGCATCGGCAGGGCCTACGAGTACGGCATCCGAACAGGTTTCCTGTCCTGTACCTACACTGTTGAATGGTACAACCGAGAACACGATTGACTGCTGAGCTGATGCATCGGGAGTGTAGACGTAAGAGGTCTCGGCAAGATCGGTAACGATCTGGGTCTTGTCCCAAGATGTTGCCGAAGGCTTGGTGGATATGGTGTAGCGTGTTTCGGAGGGGTCCATGTAGCCGTTGCGAGCACCGGTTGCCGGAGCATCCCACGAAAGATGTATCTTACCTTCTTCATCGGCTACGGCCTTGAGGTTGGTGACAACGTTGGGGTAGTCGTTGCCGAGGAAGAACGAGACGTTGACCGGTTCGCTTTCGCCGTCGCCGCCTTCAACAACTATCTTCCAGGTGTGCGAAGTGTTGGTTTCGATAGCATCGTTGAACACAATCTGAGCACGGCTGCCCGGGGTGGGATTGTTGAGGGTACCGCGAGTATAGATGATGTCGTCCCATGTAGAATAGTCGTAAACAGATTCGGTGACTACGATACGTGAGATTTCGGTGATGGGTGTAACGCCGTCGGAGTAGGTAGAGGGCACATCGAAGCTCAATGTGATCGGGGTGGCACCTTTCACGGTTTCGACAGTGGCATTGCTGACCGGCGCGGGCATTGCACCGGCCTTTGCGTCGTAGACATTGGCCGATGAGTTGGAGCGTTCGTCGACATAGCAACGAGCCGAGAAACTGTAGGATGTACCAAGTTCTACATCGGCATAGTTGGCGGTAACGATGCTACCCGGAGTCGGATTTTCGACAGTGGCGATTTCAACCGACGAAGACCAACCTTCGCTGCGGTAGAAGACGACTTTCGTGACGGTTTCGAGGTCGACTCTCACTGAATTGTAGCTGTCCTCGGGATAGTAGTAGCCTTCGGTGGGCACTTTGTACGAGAGGTTGAACTGCTTTGCAGCGACATTCCATACGGCGGTGAAGTCGCCCGACTGAACGTCGACGGGATATACCGAGACGCCTTCGGGGATTACTTGCTGTACCGGAGCGGCTGAAACCTGAAAGCAATCGACTGAAGCCGACATTGCAATCATTGCGGCGCACAACGCGCCTGTGTAGATTTTTTTCATTCGCTAAATGGTAATGATTGAATATAATTGATTGTGAGATACTATACTAATTTAATAATGTTGCACAAAGGTAAGCATAATTTTATATTGAAGCAAATACCAAAAAGCTCGATGCCGTATTTTAACATTTTTCGGCTTATTCAAAGAAATTTGCTAACTTTGTATCAAAATTACGACACTTACGACAATGGACAAGAAATACCGTATCAACGAAATATTCTACTCGCTTCAGGGCGAGGGCTACTACACGGGTACACCGGCCGTGTTCCTGCGTATGAGCGGGTGCAACCGCAAGTGTGACTTCTGCGACACGGCACATACCGCCTACACGGAAATGACTGCGGCTGAAATTGTTGCGCAAATCGCGACATTTCCGACACGACACTTGGTAATCACCGGCGGTGAGCCGACTTTGCAACTCGACAGCGACCTGCTGCGAGCCATAAAGGCAGAGAGATTCTATGTGCAGATTGAAACCAACGGCAGCCGTGCCGTGCCTGTCGAAGTGGACTGGGTGACATGCTCGCCCAAGGATGCGCCGTGGGATATCGACCGCATCGACGAACTCAAGGTGGTGTATCAGGAACAGGATGTGGAACAGATAGCGACTCTGCTGCCGGCGCGCCAACATTTTCTGCAACCGTGTTCGCAAGCCGACGGCTCGTCGAATCTGAAGGAGACCGTGGATTATATTCTCACTCATCCGCAATGGCGTCTGTCGCTGCAAACGCATAAACTCATCGACATACGATGAAACGCTTCATCGCAGCGCTGATTGTCGGCATTATATCGTGTCTGACATTGTCGGCCACCGTCGGCGACACTACGGTGGCCTTTGTCAATGTATATCCGGGGAGCGACATCTACGAACTCGAAGGGCACAGCGCGTTGCGCCTGACGATTAAGGATGTCGGCGATTGGGCGGTGAGTTACGGACAGTTTGATTTCAACTCGCCCAACTTCGTCTACCGCTTTGTGAAAGGTGAGACGGACTATTCGGTGGCATTGATTCCGTGGCAGTACTTTGAAAATGCATATCGCGTGCAGGGGCGACGTATGGTGCAACACACCATCGATATGGACGCCGCACAAAAGCAACGGCTGACCCGCCTCGTGGAAGAAAATCTGCGACCGGAAAATCGCATATACCGATACAACTATGTGAAGGACAACTGTGCCACTCGTCCTCTCCGCATTCTCGAACTCGCATTGGGCGACAGCATCGTCCTCGGAATCGCACCGGCCGAGGCCAACAGCAGCCGACCGATGACTTATCGCAACATCATGCGGGACTACCACCGCAACTATCCGTGGTACCAGTTCGGCATCGACCTTGCCTTGGGCAGCGGCATCGACCACTCTATCAGCCGACGCGAAGCGGCGTTTGCCCCGGCCGAACTCGACCGACAACTGTCGGCGGCAACTGTCAGCGGCCACAAGTTGGTGAGTCGCAGCGACACAATCATCGACCTGCCGCAGGACAATGCCATTCTGTCACCGACGCCATGGTATCTGACGCCAATGGCGGCGGCGATGCTTGTACTGGTTCTGACGCTTGCAGTGTGCGTTCGCGATATTCGCGACAAGCACATCACGCGGTGGCTTCATACGCTATATTTCGCCATGGCAGCGCTTTTGGGTCTGATACTTACCTTCCTGATATTCGTATCGGTACACGAAGCCACGTCGCCCAATTGGCTCTATGTGTGGCTCAATCCGCTGTGCCTTATCGCGGCGATCGGCGTTTGGTTAAAAAGTTGCAAGACGCTCGTTATGTCGTATCATTTTGCTAACTTTGTGGCATTGTTTTTGCTGAGTGCGGCATGGGCGTGGATTCCACAATCGGCCAATTCGGCTTTCGCGCCGCTCATCGCCGCCGATATGATACTCTCGGCAACATATATAATCGTCAATATCCGAAACCGCAAGGCTTACGTCAAATAACTGATGTCAGGAATAGAGAAACGCATCATAGTGCCACGCATAATGCTGGCTTTCATCGCTTCAATGGCAGCGATGGCGGCCGGTGCGCAGTCGTCGACAGCGCCGCGAATCGTGGTAGGCATTATGATTGACGGGCTCGACATCCAGTACATCGACATGCTGCGCGACCACTTCGGCGAGGGTGGATTCAACCGCCTGCTCAACCAAGGAGTCGTGATAGCGAACGCCGACTATGGTACGAATGTCGATGCAACGGCCGCCACATCGATGGTGATGACCGGAGCAGCGCCGGCCACCACGGGTATCACGGCCGGACAGTGCTACAACCGCACCACGATGCTCTCCACTCCGGCAATGTACGATGCCGACGCGCTGGGCAACTTCACCGACGAAACATATTCGCCGCGCTCGCTCGGCGTGAGCACATTGGCCGACGAAGTGCGCATAGCGGGCGGAGGTGTCACAAAAGTGTACAGCATAGCCGCTGATGCCTCGCAGTCGATACTGCTCGCAGGTCACAGCGCCAACGCGGCTCTGTGGCTCAACGGCAAGAACGGCAATTGGGCTACATCGACCTACTACAAGGACGTGCCACAGATGCTGTCGACGCGCAACCGCCGCGAATCGCTCGATCTGCGTCTCGACACAGTGTCGTGGGCGCCGCTCAAGGGAGCTGAAGCATATCCCGGCATTCCCGAACATATAACGCACTACCCCTTCCGCTACATCTTCGCTCGCGGCAATGCGCGACGCTACGATATGTTCAAGGCTTCGCCGATGTTCAACCGCGAAGTCACCGATCTTGCCGGCCGCATCATCGACGAGATGAAACTCGGTGACAACGGCGGCATCGACATGATAAATGTCGCCTACACGTTGCAGCCCTACGACTTCACACGCAGCGACGACAACCGCTATGAGCTGCTCGACAGTTACCTGCGCCTCGACCGCGACCTGTCGACGCTGTTCTCCAAGGTAGAAAGCCGCGTAGGCCCGGGTCACGCGGTGTTCTTCGTGGCCGCCACGCCGCCTTCCGGACGTTCGCGCCGCGATGACGAGCGTTGGGGCATACCGTTCGGAGAGTTCTCCACAAAGAAAGCCAAGTCGCTGCTCAACATGTACCTCATCGCGGTGTACGGCAACGGCGATTGGATTCACGCCTACCACGACGGGCAATTCTATCTCAACCATAAACTAATCAGCGAGCGCAATCTCGAACCGCGTGCTGTGCGCACCGAAGCGGCGTCATTCCTTGCTCGCATGAGCGGAGTCGACCACACGTACACAATCGACGAAGTCCTTGCCGGCCGCGGCGAGTCGCATCTCGAAGCTCTTCAGCGCAATAATCATCCCGACTCGTCGGGCGACCTGTTTATCGAAGTCGACCCGGGTTGGGAAATCGTCGACGACATAGCATCGTCGGTGCCGACGGAGCGCGTACACTATGTGAAACGCATCGCTCCCGCGACAGCGCCGGTATTTATACTTGCGCCCGACCTCGACCCGCGCACCATCGACACTCCGGTCGACATCCGCGTGGTAGCCCCCACGGTGGCTCGCCTGCTGCGCATACGATCGCCCAACGGCGCTTCGTTGCCGGCATTGGTACTCTAAACACGCAATCACTATCTCACAAGCCGACAACTCTTTAACTTTATTTAGCGAATTTCACAAAAAATTCGCTATCTTTGCGTAGTATTACGGGGCGACCCGAATCAAAATTATTCAGAAAACAAATACATAACATATAATGTCCTTAGAATCAATCCTTAAAAGTATCTTCGGCTCGAAGGCTCAGCGCGACCGTAAGAAGTATATGGCTTACGTCACGAGCGAAATCAATCCGCTTGCCCCGAAGTTCGAAGCCATGAGCAATGACGAACTCCGACAGACCGTAGCCGACATCCGCGCCGACATCCATGGAGCGGTAGCGCCCAACGAGAACCGCATTGCCGAACTCAAAGAGAAAGTCGAAACCTTGCCGCTCGACGAGCGCCAGCCCCTATGGGACGAAATCGATAAACTCGAAAAAGAAATCAAAGATATCCTTGAAAACAAGCTCTCCGAGCACTTGCCTATGGTGTTCGCCGCTATGCGCGACGCCGCACGCCGCTTTGCCAAAAATGAAACGGTGGAAGTGACCGCCACAGACCTCGACCGCGAATTTGCAGGCCAAGGAAGAGATTTCCTCTCCATCGAAGGAGACAAAGCTGTGTACCGCAACCACTGGATGGCCGGTGGCAACGAGGTAACTTGGGATATGATTCACTACGACGTGCAGATGATCGGCGGCAAGGTGCTCAACGAAGGCAAGATTGCCGAAATGGCAACCGGCGAAGGCAAGACCCTCGTGGCCACGCTGCCGGTATTCCTGCGTTCGCTCACAGGCCGCGGCGTTCACGTGGTGACAGTCAACGACTACCTCGCCAAGCGCGATAGCGAATGGATGGGGCCGCTGTATATGTTCCTCGGTTCGACCGTCGACTGCATCGACAAGCATCAACCCAACACGCCGGCACGTCGCGCGGCATACAACTGCGACATCACTTACGGTACGAACAACGAATTCGGCTTCGACTACCTCCGCGACAATATGGCCATGTCGCCCAACGATATGGTACAGCGCGGCCACTACTACGCTATCGTCGATGAGGTCGACTCGGTGCTGATCGACGACGCCCGTACACCTCTTATCATATCCGGCCCCGTGCCCCGCGGCGAAGAGCAGTTCTTCAACGAATACAAGTCGAACGTCGAGAAGGTCGTTCAAGTGCAACGCAAACTCATCAATGAAATTCTCGTAGAAGCCAAGGACAAGATTGCCTCGGACTCGAAGGAAGTGCAAAAGGAAGGTGCATTGTTGCTGTTCCGCGCATACAAGGGTCTGCCCAAGTATCCGCCGCTGATCAAGTTCCTCAGCCAGGAAGGTATGAAGAACATACTGCTCGAAACGGAAGCGCACTATCTTCAGGACAACGCCCGCGAAATGCCCATAGTCACCGACCCGCTCTACTTCATCATCGATGAAAAGAACCGCAGCGTGGAACTCACCGACAAGGGTCTCGACGAACTCACCGGCAAAATCGAAGATCCCAATTTCTTCGTGCTACCCGACATCACATCGCAACTCAGCGAACTGGAACACATCGCCGACAAGGACGAGCGCGAAGCCAAGAAGGATACACTGATGCAGGACTATGCCATCAAGGCCGAACGTGTTCACACCGTAACTCAGCTGCTCAAAGCCTACACCCTCTTCGACAAGGACATCGAGTATGTGATCGACGACAACAAAATCAAGATTGTCGACGAACAGACGGGCCGTATCATGGAAGGTCGCCGCTACAGCGACGGTCTGCACCAGGCTATCGAAGCCAAGGAGGGCGTGAAGGTGGAAGCGGCCACGCAGACATTCGCCACCATCACGTTGCAGAACTACTTCCGCATGTATCACAAACTTGCCGGTATGACCGGTACGGCATCAACCGAAGCTGGCGAATTCTGGGATGTGTATAAACTCGAAATCGTGGAAATCCCCACCAACAAGCCGGTGGCACGTATCGACATGAACGACCGCGTGTACAAGACCAAGAAGGAAAAGTACAAGGCCGTGATTGCCGAAATCGAACGTCTGCACAAAATCGGCCGCCCCGTGCTCGTGGGCACCACGTCGGTGGAAATATCCGAATTGCTCAGCAAGATGCTGACTATGCGCCACATCCAGCACAATGTGCTGAATGCGAAGTTGCACCAGCGCGAAGCCGAAATCGTGGCACTCGCCGGTCTGCCCGGCGCCGTGACCATCGCCACCAACATGGCCGGCCGTGGTACGGATATCAAGCTCCCGGCCGAAGTAAAGGCTATGCAAGACCCGATGATTGCCAAGGACAAGATGATCGGCGGCCTCGCCATCATCGGTACCGAACGCCACGAATCGCGCCGCGTCGACCGTCAGTTGCGCGGTCGTGCCGGCCGTCAGGGCGACCCGGGCTCGTCGGTATTCTTCGTGTCGTTTGAAGACCAGCTGATGCGTCTATTCGCCACCGACCGCGTAGTGAAGATGCTCGACCGCCTCGGCCTCAAGGAAGATGAAATGATAGAGCACAGCATGGTCAACTCGGCCATCGAAAAGGCCCAGCGCCGCGTCGAAGAAAACAACTTCGGTATCCGCAAGCGCCTCGTCGAATACGACGACGTGATGAACAAACAGCGCAACTACATCTACACCCGCCGCCAGCACGCCCTCAAGGGTGAACGCATCGGCATCGACATCGCCAACATCATCTACGACACAGCCGAAGCACTCATCGACCAGTGGGGCAACGACTACGCATCGCTCTCGCTCGAAATTATGCGCACATTCGCCATCGAAGCTCCGTTCAGCGAACAGGACTTCATGAACCTCGACCGCGATGACCGCGTGGATCAGCTCCACCAGGCTGCGGTAGAGGCAATGAACCGCAAGAACGACCGCATACGCGAAATCGCCATACCAGTCATCAACAACCTCCTTGCCACCAACGACTATCGCGGCAAAATTATCGTGCCGATCGTCGACGGCAAGCATCAGTTCAACCTGCGCATCGACCTCGAAACCGCATCGCGCACCGAAGGTCGCTCTATCATCAAAGAATGGCAGCAGACGCTGTCGCTCGTGTGCATCGACGAACTGTGGATGATGCACCTGCGCGAACTCGACCAGTTGCGTCAGTCGGTACAGAATGCGTCGTACGAACAGAAAGACCCGCTGGTAATCTACAAGGTAGAGGCTTTCCACCTGTTCCAGGA
>CALKKU010000002.1 GCA_937995285.1 uncultured Bacteroidales bacterium
ACGCCCGCCAATGAAACAACCAAAATAAAGCATCCAAATTAACAAAAACGCCGCCAAGCACAACGAACGCTTGACGGCGGTTTGTTATATTGATCTCCCACAGATTGCACAGATTCACACAGAAGTTTTTCGAATAGATCAACATCAAGCGAATGTAGCGGTATTATGTCGCAAAAGATTCTGTGAAAATCCGCGAGATCTGTGGGAGAATTTTCCAAAAAGCACAATTATCACACAAATAATTATTATCTTTGCGAAAACATAATTTCACCAACATAAATGAATACAAAAGCGGCATATTGGATCGAAATGTCAGATTACGATTTTGACACAGCCAAGGCTATGCTCGAAACGGGACGATACCTGTATGTCGGCTTTATGTGTCATCAGGTCATTGAAAAGGCTCTGAAGGCCTACTGGAGTGAAACATTGGAAGAACCGCCTCTGAAAATACACACATTATCCCGACTTGCGGAACGGACATCATTAAACGCTGCAATGTCCGAAGAACAATTGGACTTCATCGACGTTCTCGAACCATTGAATATTGAAGCCCGTTATCCGTCATACAAGGAGCGACTCATGAACAGCCTTAATTCAGAGCGCTGCAAAGAACTTATACACAATACCGACGAACTAAGATTATGGATAAAGAGCAAGCTATAGATTTGGCGCGTCGCTACAAGGCAGTGGTTGCAGAACGCCTTCCGCTGAAGGCTCTTTATCTCTACGGGTCGTTCAGCAAAGGCACTTACTCCGCCGACAGTGATATCGACATTGCGGTGGTTGTGGACCATTTCAATGACGACTTCTTTGAAGATACGCCGTTATTGTGGAAATTGAAGCGCAAAATCAGCAACCTTATCGAACCGGTGCTGCTAACCGATGACGTTAACAATCCCCTGTATTCCGACGTGCTGAAAACAGGTATTTTGATATAATACACACCTGTACGGACGTGCCTCGGGCACGTTTTTAACGCAACACCTTTTACGCACCGCCTTCGCCGGGCGGGCCACAGGCTCGCCCCTACACCCCACACATCGCTGACGCGGCAAAATAAATCTGTGAAAATCCGCGAGATCTGTGGGAGATAAATCATAAGCGATTTGTTGCAACGCTTGATTTTGACTACCTTCGCGCGTAAAATCACTACTATGTTATGAAAGCGAGATTATTTTTGGCGGTGATCGGCGTGCTGTTGATGGCGTCGTGCGCCACGGTGCGAACCGATGAGGGGCAGCGATATATGGAAGCCGTGAGCCGGGATATCAAGTTCGACGTGCAGCTGCAGGAGTCGACCGACGATGCATATTATTTCGAAGGCTTCGACACGGCTGTTGTACCTGACTGCATCATCACCGCTTCGGGCGACCTGCATGTGGCCCGTACGACATTCGACGACCCGACGCCCGAGCTTGCCGAGGGCGAGATATGGCGCAATCTGTACTTCAACACCCGTCAGCACCGCATCGTATGCGTCGACCGCGTGAGAGTCAACGGTCGCCGCACAGGCTTCGTGTACACCATGCAGACCGAGTCGAAGAAATGGCCGACCAAGGGCGGATGGCATTGGGATGTGACCGACCGACGCAATATGCAATCGGTCGCCAAGAGCCTCGAAGCGTTCACCGAGCAGACACGACGGGCTGTGGCGACATTGCGCAATCGCGACAATGTAAAAAATCAATAATTGGGCCGACGGGCTGCAAAAAATACACGCCGCGGGTCGGATATTTTTTGTAACTTTGCCGCCACAGTACTTATATCAAATACAAAGAGTCTATGGCAGAAATTAAATGTGTAGGCATACTTACTTCGGGCGGCGACGCACCCGGCATGAATGCGGCCATTCGTGCGGTAACCCGTTCGGCTATTTTCAGCGGCCTCAAAGTGAAAGGCATCTACCGCGGTTATCGCGGTCTGATCTCCGATGAGATTGTCGACTTCCGTACGCAAAACGTTTCAAACATCATACAGCAGGGCGGTACGATTCTGAAAACCGCACGCTGCAAGGAGTTTATGACTCCCGAAGGCCGTCAGTTGGCCTACGACGTAATTCGTCGCCACGAAATCGACGCCCTCGTGGTAATCGGCGGTGACGGTTCGCTGTCGGGCGCTCGCGTGTTCGCCAACGAATTCAACTTCCCGATTATAGGCCTCCCCGGTACTATCGACAACGACCTCTACGGCACCGACACCACTATCGGCTACGACACGGCGCTCAACACCATCATGCAGTGCGTCGACAAGATTCGCGACACAGCCACGAGCCACGAGCGTCTGTTCTTCATCGAAGTGATGGGTCGCGACGCCGGCTTCCTCGCCCTCAACGGCGCTATCGCCTCGGGTGCGGAAGCAGCCATCATCCCCGAGATTTCGACAGAGGTCGACCAGTTGGCCGAACTGATTCAGAACGGTTTCCGCAAGTCGAAAAACTCGTCGATCGTACTTGTGGCCGAGAGCCCCGTCACCGGCGGTGCTATGGGATTGGCCGAACGTGTGAAGGCCGAGTTCCCGGGCTACGACGTGCGCGTGTCGATTCTCGGACACCTGCAGCGCGGCGGTTCGCCCACGGCTCACGACCGTATCCTCGCCTCGCGTATGGGCGCGGCAGCCATCGATGCACTGATGGAAGACCAGCGCAACGTGATGATCGGCATCAAGGATGATGAAATCGTCTACGTGCCCTTCTCCAAGGCCATCAAGAACGACAAACCTATCGACCGCGAATTGCTCAACACGCTTCGCCGCCTGTCGATTTAACCCCGTAACACCCTACTCCGCACCAAGTGAAAGCACTCCATTGGCTGCCGATAGCGCTGATAGCCCTCGTAGCGGGCGCATGTGCCAGCATCGGCCGACCCGAAGGCGGCGCTCGCGACGAGACGCCTCCGGTGTTCGTGCGCTCCAATCCGCCGGCCGGCAGCACGGGTGTCACCACTCGCTCGCTGTCGTTCTATTTCGACGAGAACGTGCAGTTGGAGGATGCTTTCAACAAGGTGGTCATATCGCCTGTGCAGATACAGGCCGCTCAGATTTCGGCCAACGGTCGCCGCGTCAGCGTGGAGTTGCGCGACACTTTGGTGAGCGATATGACGTACACCATCGACTTCGGCGATGCCATCAAGGACCTCAACGAAGGCAACATCCTCGACGGCTTCGCCGTGGACTTCTCCACCGGAGCGACCATCGACACCCTGCGCATATCTGGCATCGTGCTCGAAGCCGCCACGCTCGAACCGGCTCAGGGAATGATGGTGGCCGCATACGCCAACACGGCCGACTCGGCCATCCGCACATTAGCGCCGGCGCGCATCGCCCGCACCAACCAACGCGGACACTTCACCATCCGCAACCTCGCTCCGGGCAGTTACCGCATCTACGCGCTCAACGACCTCAACCGCGACTTCCATTGGGATCGCAGCGAGGACGTGGCGTTCTACGACACGCTGATAACACCGTGGGTTGAGAACATTATGGTCACCGACACGTTCTACAACAGCGCACGCGGCGACTCGCTCATCACCCGCCCGGGCCGACGATTCATGCCCAACGACGTGCTGCTCACGTGGTTCAACGAAAACTATAAATCGCAGTATCTCAAAGACTACGGTCGCTCGGAACGTCACCGCATCAACTTGGTTCTCGGAGCGCCGACCGACTCGCTGCCGCACTTGAGCATTGCCGGCGGAACTATGGACGGCCGCCCGATGGAGGATTGGGCGCTGTCGCACTTCAATGCCACAGGTGACTCGCTCAGTATGTGGATTACCGACTCTACGGTCATCGCTACCGACTCGCTGATGCTGGCCGTGAAGTATATGAAGCCCGATTCGCTCGACCGACTTGCGTGGACATCCGACACCCTGCGCTTTATGTACCGCGAGCCGAAGAGGAGCAAAAAGGAAATTGAGGCCGACACCATAGTGCCGCCAATCGACCGCCTGCAAGCCGACGTACGCGGCTCAACACTCGACGTGCACCGTCCGCTGACACTCGCCTTCGACCAGCCACTTGCATCGCTCGATACCGCCGGACTGCGCCTTGAGATACAAGTCGATACGCTGTGGCAGCCTGTCACCGATTGGACGCTGACGGCACCCGACATCGATCCGCTGCTGTGCCGACAGATCGACTATGAATGGGAACCCGGCGCCACATATCGTTTCAGTGCCGACTCTGCGGCATTCCGCAGCATCTACGGCATTCACAACAAGAAACTTGAGCGCGAGCTGAAAGTCAAGACGCTCGAAGAGTACTCCAACCTTACATTCGTATTGACCGGCGCAGACTCCACAGCCGTGGTAGAATTGCTATCATCAAGCGATGCACCGCAGGCAAGCGCGCGCGCGGTCGACGGCCGCGCCGTGTTCCGCTTCCTCAATCCCGGCACTTACTACGCACGTATGTACTTCGACACCAACGGCGACGGCAAGTGGACCACCGGCGTACTCGATTCGATTCAGCCCGAGGAAGTGGCTTACTATCCCAAGAAACTCGAACTGAAACGCAACTGGGACGTGGAGCAGACATGGGACATCTATGAACTGCCTGTCGACGCTCAGAAACCTTATGCAATACTCAAAAACCGTCCCAAGCTGAAGCGCGGCGAACAAGCTCCGACCGACGATGAGACATCGGAGGAAGATGAATTTATGGGCACAGGCTACAACACCGGCAACTCGCGCAACAACCGCACGAATTCGTCGTCGAACCGCGGCAACAACAGCTTCGGAGGCTTCGGCCGCCAATCCTTCTCTTCCGGCAACAACGGCAATTATAGGTGATAATTCTTTGCGACCGCCGTCGCACGACTACAAAATTTATTTGCATAATTATAACCAATCAGTTATCTTTGTGGTATGAAATCAGATGATGACCACAGAGAAATACGAGTTGTATACAAGACTCCTCAATTTGAGGAATTCTACGATACACTACCTGTCAAAGTCCAAGCGAAATTCGAGTATGTCATTGACGTGGTGACTTCGATTTACGACGTTTCGACAAAGTTCGTCAAACATCTACAAAGCAGCGATTTATACGAGTTGAGAGTATCAGTCGGAACGAATGAATATAGAACGATCTTATTCGCAATGGACAAGCCCAACTTTATAGAGGCCACAAGCATCATCTTGTTGAACGGATTTCTCAAAAAATCCAATAAAGATTATCGCAAACAAATTGAAATTGCCGAATCAATTTTAAATAACTTGGAACTATGAGACAGTTAGATCCCGAAAAGTTGGCAAAACTGCCGACATTCAACGAACAACTTGACAACAAGTATGGCAAAGCCGGTTCCGAGACTCGCGAACAATTTCACGAGGAAGCGCTTTCATGGTACTATGGACAGATCCTTCGCGACCGCCGTCGCGAATTAAATCTGACTCAAAAACAACTTGCCGACAAACTCGGGCGTGAGCAAAGTTATATCGCCAGAGTGGAACGAGGCAAAGCGGATATACAACTTTCGAGTTTTATACGCATAGCGACCGCACTCGGGATTCAATTTATACCCACAATCGCTTCCGTCGGAAACTAAATATTTGTACCTTTGTGGATATGAACAATGATATTGACATCAAGCAGTCGATGCGCGAGATATTGGCGGCCGAAAGTCGCGCCGTAGCGTCGATTCCGGTGACAGACGACTACGTTGGCGCCGTATCGCTCATCGTTGAGCACGTGCACCGTCGCGGAGGCAAGCTCATCACCTCAGGAATGGGCAAAGCCGGCCAAATAGCCATGAATATCGCCACGACATTCTCCTCGACCGGCACGCCGGCGATCAATCTGCACCCGGCCGAAGCGCAGCACGGCGATCTCGGCGTGATGCAGCCCGATGATGTGCTGCTGCTCATCTCCAACTCGGGCAAGACCAACGAGATTATCGACTTGGTGAAGTTGGCCCGCGGCCTCTACGCCTCTGTTCCCATCATCGTCATCACCGGCAACGGCAACAGCCCGTTGGCCGAACTGGCCGACTACACGCTCGTCACGGCCGATGCGCCCGAAGTGTGCCCGCTGGGTCTTACGCCCACCACATCGACCACTATGATGACCGTCATCGGCGATGTATTGGTAGTCAATGTAATGCGCGTCATCGGCTTCACGCGCCACGATTATGCCCTGCGCCACCACGGCGGCTATCTCGGCAGCGCGGCACGCGGTGATGCCAAGTAACTCTCGAAAGGAATATGAAACAAATCATCTGTATAGGTGAATGTGCGCTCGACACAGTGTTCTCTGCCGGCCGACCCGTCGGAGCGATGCCGGGCGGACGTATATATAACGCCGCTATCGCAATGGCTCGCCGCGGGCTGCCCGTGACGTTGGCATCAGAAGCCGCCGCCGACCCCGTGGGCGACATCCTTGTCGATGCGCTTGCCGATGCCGGCGTCGACACCGCATGCGTCGACCGCTTCATTCAGGGGCGCTCGCCGTTGGTGGTTCTCACGCCCGATGCCGACTGCAATTACAAAGTGACCCGCTACGAGGAGTATGGCACCGACGGCGGCTTCGACATAGTGTGGCCGCGCGTCGACGACGAGACAATCGTGGTCTTCGGCGGCTACTACACCCTCGACGCCCGTATGCGCGAACGTATGGAGCCGTTCCTGAAAAACTGCTCCGAGCGCAAAGCCGTTATGGTCTACGTACCCGGCTTCCACGCCGACCGCCAGCGCCGCATGACACGCGTGATGCCCACGATCCTCGAAAATATCGAGATGGCCGACTTGGTGATCTCGCGTACTGACGACCTCGCGCATATATTCGAGGAAGCATCCGACGGGGATTGCTATGCCGACCACATCGATTTCTACAACTGTGCGATGATCAACATCGACCCGACAGCACGCTCACTGCGATTCTTCAACGCTCGCGAGCGCGAAAGCGTTGACATCGCCGCCCCACATTGCGATTCTATGCTCTACTGCGCAGGCGTCATAGCCGGCACTGTGGCAGCCATGGTCGCCGGAGGCATCGGCCGCGAAAGCCTCGCTTGCACCGACGCCGCTCTGCGCCGCCGCTTGCTCGAATCCGCCGCCGAATACGGTGCAGAAGCAGTGGACTCGGCCGCCGAAGAATGGATGACCCGCATCCGATAGATAACCATAAACGTTCGAATAAAGAAACAATATAACATAATGTCAACCTCTTTGAAAAACAGCGCACCCAATCCGTTCAACGCCCAAATCGACGGCGACGTGCGCGTGGCAATAGTGGCCGCCGAATGGAACGGCCATATCACCGAAGCCCTCACCAACGGCTGTGTCGACACACTGAAATCGCATGGCATCGACGATGATATGATCGACGTATATCACGTACCCGGGGCAGTGGAACTCACATTTGCCGCTTCGCAACTGATCGAAACGGGCGCTTACGACGTCATCGTGGTGTTCGGCTGCGTCATCCGCGGCGGTACACCCCACTTCGACTATGTGTGCCAAAGCGTCACACAGGGCATCACCAATCTCAATGCCGACTGCGACATCCCCGTAATCTTCGGCGTGCTCACCGTTGACACCGAGCAGGACGCCCTCGACCGTGCCGGAGGCTGCCTCGGCAACAAGGGTTCGGAGGCCGCCGAAGCCGCATTGAAAATGCATCAGTTCGTGCAGCAGGTCAAGGACATCTGATGCCGACCGACGCATTAATACCTAAAAACCACATTATGCGATTTCTATCACTCTTCATAGCGGCAACTTTCTGCCTTCTGAGCGCATGCTCGTCGGCCGACACGGTCGATCGCCTCGACGAAGCTGCAGAGCAATTGTCAGTCGGCGAATACGACAAGTGTCAGAAGTTGTGCGACGGCATTATGGCCGACACCACGGCATTTGCCGAACTGTCGGCCACACAACTCTGCCGCCTGGCCGAAATGTACGTGTCGCTGCCCGACGAGCACGAATCGAACGACGGCGCCGTGGTGCGCTGTCTCAGCCGCGCCCGCTCGCTTGCATCCGACTCCGTGGCCTCATTTCTCTCGACCGTCGACCGCGACAAGGCCGCGCGTCTCTACACACTCGACCGCGTAGGCTCATATCTCGAAGTGCCGCGCGATTCGCTCGTATCGGAAGAGGACGTGCTCGACGCCAATTGGAACGATTCAACCATCAATGCCGCGTCAATCGACGCCGCCGGCGAATAAGCGACTATGGATCTGCCTTCATCACTCACGGCGATACTCGACGGCTATGTTCCCGAGCCTGAAGAGCCGACGGCAAAGACTGCCGCGACATCGCGCCAAGGACGCCTCGACATACAGACCGAGCGCAAGGGTCGCCGCGGCAAGACGGTAGTGATCGTCAGCGGCTTCACCATCGACGATGACGAAATAGCCGCACTCGCCGCCGACCTCAAGAAACGGCTCGGCACAGGCGGAAGCGCCGTCGACGGCACCATCTTGATGCAGGGCGACCGTGCTCGCGACGTTCTCGATGCGCTGACTGCAATGGGCTACAAAGCCAGAATCATTTAAAGACTATCCACAGCATCTATATGACAGCCGGATCCGACATATTCGCCACGATAAAGCGCCGCTGCTCGGTGCGTACCTACACCGACACCATGCCGTCGGCCGACGTCCTCACGGCCGTGTGCAAAGGACGTAATTGCCTGCACCCGCTTGATGTAGCAGTCGTGGCAGAGAGCCACGTGGCGTCATACGGATTCATCAAAGGCCGTCCGGGATATATCGCTGTCATCGGTTCGGATGCCGTTCAGGCAGGCCTCGAAGGCGAACAGGCCGTGCTTGATCTCACCGCACAGGACTACGGCACCTGCTGGCTCGGCGGCACGTTCAAGCGCGACGTGGTGCGCCGTGCACTTCCGCTCGGCGATGATGTCGACATTCATGCTGTCATTGCCGTGGGCACACCGACCGGCCGACGACGCCTTATGGAGCATATAATTCGCCTCAGCGTCAACGAGAACAGTCGCAAACCCGTCGGCAACTTCATCCTCGACGGCACTCCCGACGCATCAATGGCCGATGCTCTCGAAGCCGTACGACTCGCTCCGTCGGCTCGCAATTGCCAGCCATGGCGATTTGTATTCCCGGGCGACGATACGGTCGCTCTGTACGTCGACCCCGCCGACAAATACGCCCTGCTTGACGGCGGCATAGCCGCAGCACACTTCCTCGCCATGCGTCCCGACTACATGCGAGGCGCTGCACCGGCACCGCGCAAAGGACTTATCTCCGTTGCAACATTCATCCCGCGCAAAGATTGACAACACAAAGGATTAACAACACAAAGAACTAACAGACGATGTCTCAATTTCAAGTCAATTACCTCGGATGCGGCTCGGCGACCCCCACTGTGCGCCACACACCGTCGTGCCAGGTCATCAACTTCCGCCAACAGTTGATGATGATTGACTGCGGCGAAGGCGCTCAGTTGCAGTATCGCCGCATGAAGTTGAAGTTCTCGCGTCTGCGCCACATATTCATATCGCACATCCACGGCGACCACTTTCTCGGCTTGCCGGGGCTGCTGTCGACCCTCGCCCTGCACGACACCGGCGGTACCGTCACAGTGCACTGCTTCAAAGAGGGGGCAGACATACTGCGCCGCATAATGAACGTCTTCTGCCGCGACACATCGTTTGAAATTGCCTACGACATCATCCGTCCGGAACGTGCCGTTATCCTCGATACGGGAGCGCTGACGGTGGAAACATTTCCGCTACACCACCGCGTGCCGACCGTAGGCTTTTTGTTCCGTGAAAAGCCCGGAGGACGACATCTGCGCGGCGATATGGTGAAATTCTTCAATATACCGTTCAGCAAGCTTAACGACATCCGCGCCGGCGCCGACTTCGTCACCGACGACGGTCGCGTCATAGCCAACGAACGACTTACTATCGACCCTACCCCGGCAATGTCCTACGCATATTGCAGCGACACAGCATTCGCACCGGATGTAGCCGAAGCCGTTGCCGGCGTTGACACTCTCTATCACGAAGCCACCTACTGCGACGACAACCTGCACAAGGCCGCGCCGCGAGGACATTCCACCGCTTCGCAGGCCGGACAAATCGCCACAATGGCCGGCGTCCGACGATTGGTCCTCGGCCACTACTCGCAGGCCTACGACAACGATCAAGTCTTTGCCGACGAGGCCGCCACGACATTCTCGGGCGAGATTATCGCCGCCCGCGAAGGGCTGTGCATCGACCTGCCGTAGCCGCTTCGATACCAGACAATCGTATATGAACCAGCACGATACCGACATATATTATATGCAGGCTGCACTGGCCGAAGCACGCCGTGCCGCCGAAGCGGGAGAAATTCCCGTCGGCGCCATCGTAGTGGCCGGCGACCGCATCATAGGACGCGGACACAACCTCACCGAAGCCCTCGGCGACGTCACCGCCCATGCCGAGATGCAAGCAATCACCGCAGCGGCCAACTCGCGCGGCGGCAAGTACCTCGACGGCGCCACGCTCTACGTCACGCTCGAACCGTGCCTAATGTGCGCCGGAGCCATCGGCTGGAGCCAACTAAGCCGCATTGTCATCGGAGCCGACGATCCGCGCCGCGGCTACTCGGCCATAGTCAAGGCATCGCCGTTCCATCCGCGTGCCACAGTCGTTCGCGGCGTCCTCGCCGACGAATGCAGCAAACTCATCATCGACTTTTTCAAGAAACGACGCCCATGAAATATTTCCTCATAGCCGGCGAGGCATCGGGCGATCTGCATGCCTCGCATCTCATCGAATCGCTGCGCCGCCGCGACACCGAAGCACAGTTTGCCCTGCTCGGCGGCGACCTTATGTCGGCAGCAGCCGGCGTCAGCCCGGTGGTGCACTACAAGGATATGGCCTTCATGGGCTTCAGCGAAGTGCTTCGCAACCTCGGTGCAATAGGCCGCAACCTCAAGACGGCCCGTCAGGCGCTTGCCGACTTTGCACCCGATGCTCTCATCCTCATCGACTATCCGAGTTTCAACCTCAAGGTAGCCTCCACGGCCGCTCGGATTGGCATCCCCGTCTACTACTTCATATCGCCCAAAGTGTGGGCGTGGAAGAAGTGGCGCGTGAAGACTATCGCAAAACTTGTACGCAAAGTACTGTGCATCTTGCCGTTCGAACCTAAATTCTATCGCGACAACAACTACGGCTCGGCCGTCTACGTAGGCAATCCGTCGGTAGGCGAAATGGACGCCGTGCTGGCCGCTGCGCCGACGCGCGCCGACTTCTGCCGCTCACATCGCCTGCGCGAGAACCGCAACATCATAGCATTACTGCCCGGCAGCCGCCGAGGCGAGATACGCAACAACCTGCCCATTATGGACGCCGTGGCACGCCGCTATCCGTCGTACACCATCGTCGTAGCCGGCGCTCCCGGCATCGACGACGAATTCTATAAGCCGCTGACACGCTTCCCCGTGGTGCGCGACGCCACACACGACCTGCTCGCCGTGGCACATGCCGCCATAGTCACATCGGGCACTGCCACACTCGAAGCGGCGCTTGCCGCCGTACCGCAAGTGGTTGTGTACCGCGCTAACGGCTCGAAGATTTCTTACAACCTGATGCGCAGTCTGCTGCACGTCACCCACGTATCGTTGCCCGACATCATCACCGACGCTGACACCGTGCCCGAGCTGCTACTGCATCACTGCACGGTCGACAACGTCGACGCAGCCCTGAGAGCCATCACCCCCGACAATTCACCGGCACGCGCCGCCATGCTCGAAGGCTACGCCTCCATGCGCCGCATCCTCGGCACGGACAACGCGCCCGACCGCGCCGCCGAAATCATCATTAATGACCTGATATGAAACTCAACAATCCACCCCGACGCCACAGTGTATTATTCGTATGTCTCGGCAACATCTGCCGCTCACCGGCCGCTGACGGCATTATGCACGACATTGTGGCGCGGCACGGCGACGAAGACCTGTGGGATATCGACTCGGCCGGCATCGGTGCCTGGCACGTGGGGCAACTGCCCGACAAGCGCATGCGCATCCATGCCTCGCGTCGCGGGCTGACGCTCGACCACATAGCCCGCCGCGTGTGCGACGACGACTTCGAGCGATTCGACCTCATCATCGGAATGGATTCGGGCAACATCTCCGACCTGCGCGAACTGGCACCGACGCCCGAGGCGCTGAAGAAGATACAGCCGATGAATCGCTGGATGGGAGGCGTCGTCACCAACTACGACTACATTCCCGACCCATACTACGAAGGAGCCGAAGGCTTCGAACTCGTCCTCGACCTGCTCCAAGATGCTTGCGAACGGCTGTATGAGGAATTGACCCGCAAATAAAAGAAATGTTGGGAGAAAAGGTTTATAAGTCGGAAGAAAACCACTAATTTTGTGGTATGAAAACTGAATTAGAGGAATTAGTAGGTAGATACCGTACTCTTGGAATAGATCAACAGCTGGACTATGACAAGTTTTATCTGTATTCCATCATCACCCATTCAACGGCGATTGAAGGCTCGACCATTACGGAGCTTGAAAATCAGATTATGTTTGACAACGGTATTGCCATAAAGGGCAAAAGCATTGTCGAACAGAATATGAACCTTGACTTAAAAGCTGCATACGAGCGCGTGTTGACATATGCCCGAAACCACACTGATATTACGGTGGACCGGCTCAAAGAACTATCGGCGTTGACAATGAAAAACACCGGAACTGAATATCATACCGCATTGGGCTGTTTTTCATCGGCCAACGGTGATTTGCGTCTGTTGAATGTGACTGCCGGTGTCGGTGGAAAATCGTATATGGCTTTCAACAAAGTGCCTCAAAAATTGAAAGATTTTTGCGATGCGTTGAACGCTGCCAGGCGAAACGCATCGTCAATGACCATGCAGCAACTTTACGAACTGAGCTTTGACGCGCACTATAATCTGGTGACAATCCACCCGTGGGCCGACGGCAACGGACGCATGGCGCGCCTGTTGATGAATTGGCTGCAATTTGAATACGGCCTGATACCATCCCGAATATTCAGTGATGACAAAGAGGAATATATTAAGGCATTAGTAGCGACACGCGAGAATGGAGATTTGTCGATATTCCGCAAATTTATGACCG
The DNA here is from genome assembly GCA_937995285.1 of uncultured Bacteroidales bacterium. GTDB lineage: Bacteria > Bacteroidota > Bacteroidia > Bacteroidales > Muribaculaceae > CAG-873. The sequence continues at coordinate 13,076 of CALKKU010000002.1, forward strand.
AAACGATGATTGCCCACCTGTCGCGCGATATCGCCATATATACGGAATCCATCGGAGAATACGGCACGATAATAGAAAGGTCCGACGCTCCTACAAAGCCAAAGAGAACTCGCGACAAAATCATAGACCTGTTACGCCAAAATCCCAAACTGAGTGCGACTGCCCTCGCCGCTGAAATCGGCATATCCGCCAAAGGTATCCAGCGCCATCTCGCCAACCTCAAATCCGAAGGCATCCTAAACCGCATCGGCCCCGACAAAGGCGGCCGGTGGCAAATATCACAGTAGAGCCCTCATTCTTTTATCGGGCGGACGGGACGTGCCATAGTTTGAGCACCGGCGAATTGCGAGGTATAGGTATTGGCATCCTCACGCAAGCACAGCGAAAAGGCTATGTAGTCTGTGCCGCCATATTCCGGGCTGCCAGGATTCATCGCCGTGCACGACCAGTAGTAGGCACCGTGGAGTGCCCACAGTATACCCGGGCCGCCAAGACCTTCGACACGGTCGGAACGCTGTCCCGTAGCCACGATGCGGAATGTTGAGCCTTGGCGATCGCGCTCGGTATAGATAGTGTACTCATAGCCGCTCGGCTCTATGTAGCCGTTGAACTCGCCGTCCTCGTTGAGACCCTCGGCATTGACAAATATCTCGAACATACGCGACGGCGGCACCTTGAATCCTACCGGCGAGGGATCGTAGACAGTCTTCACCGACCATGTGTCGTCGAACGAACGGCTCGGGCGGTTGTCCCAATAGAATATCGACAGTTGGTCGTCGCGCACCCAATGGTGGTCACTTTTCTCCTTGCCGTCCTGCGACACATAGTAAACGTTGGGATGCTGTATTGCCTCGCCCACCGACACCTGCGCCACTTCGTAGGTGTAGTTGTATTCATCTCGCGGCGAATAGTGCGGACGGAAATCGTTGATACCGACGTGTGAACGGTTGCGCAGCGATATGAACGGGTCTTTGCGTCCCCACTGGTAATAAAGCGAACCGCCGTCGCGGTAGTCGAGGCGTTCACCGGTCTGCTTTATGGTGAGCGTTCGGCGGAGGCCCGAACGATCTTGTGTGAAGTCGAACGGCACGGCCTGCTCGTCGTAGATTACCTCCTTGGAGTCGATCCAACCGATATTATAGGGCATCAGCAGGTAGGCGTTGGTCCAATTGTTGCGCCACTCGCCCACACCGATCGTATCTTCGATGTCGCGTTCCGTCACCCATATATGCCAGCTCCACACTATGCGACCGGCGGCGTCGCGCACGGCCAGGATGGCGTTGGCCTGCTGAAGGTATTCATCATCTACGGTGAAGATGAGATAGTTGCCGTCGTCGGATATATGTTCGTCGAAAAACATCTGGAAGGCGTCGCTCCACACCACCGTGGCATCGACCAATGTGGTGTTTGAGTTGATGTAGGGCGATGTAATCTCGCGGTCGAGGTAGTCGTAGAACACATTGCCGGCATCGGTGTAGGCCGAGCGGTTGTCCGCACCGTTGCGGATGGCGTTGCCGTAAACAAGCGGCAGACAATAGATACCGGCGGCATCCACCACGTAGCAGTTGGAGGTAGTGGCCGGCTGCGTGCCTCCGCGCGTGGCGAGATTGTATGGAGCGGCGGCAGTGCCGCGATGAGCGTGGCTTCGCAACGTCTGCTCGTTGTTGTCCCACGTGGTGCGCATTTTCTGCTTCTTCAGCACGAAGGGCATAGTTGTGACGGCATCGACCGCTCCGGTTCCGGTGTATGTAAACTCTTCAACCAAACGTCGATCGTCGTCGCTGCGGTTTGCGGCCGTCCAAGCCACCGGCTCGCGCACCTCCGGTGCCGAGGTACGGTAGCGATAGCTCTCCACACTGTAGTTGCCCTTGCGGTCGCCCAGCGGCAGCGTTACGTCGTCGGATATGTTGAATACATACTGCCAGTTGATCGATTCGGTAGAGATTATGTATGTGTATACCTTGCCGGGCTGCCACGTTGTAGCCGCCACCGACGCGGTGAGGGTATGATTGACACCGTCGGCGGTGGTGATGTCGACTTTTATAACGGCATCGTCGCCGAGTGTCTGCGGTATCATCATAAATGTGGTCGACGGATCGACGTCGGTAATAGGCTGTGTACCGGCCGACGCATCCTCCATCGGCACGGCGAAACGCTGCGTACATACGGCATCGGCAGCACCTGAAGCAGTCCAGTCAATGTCACCGCCAAGGCGAGCCGTGCAACGACCCGATGCGGCCACGTTGTGCAGCGATATTGAGTTGACGATGCCGCCGGCAATGTCGCGAGCCTCGAAACGGATAGCAGCCAAGGCATGAACGAAGCGCAGCGGCACTGTGCCGTCGACGGCAGATGTGCGCGAGCACGTTGTCGACGCCAACAGCACATCGGGTTGGAGGCGCGCGTCGTCATCGTCCGACGAGCCGGCAGCGACCGTGTAGTCGAACGCTACCGTCGTTGCTGCGGCATCGACTGTGACGTCGGAGCCAAGCGATGCCGGAGCAATGGCATAGAAGTCGAGCGAGCGGTCGCCGGGCCAATAGCGAGTGTCGGCCGGTTGCCATGTGCCCGACGAGCGACGGTCGACCACGGCTCGGTCGATATATATTTGATTGTCATCGCCGGTGTAGGCGGTGACGCTGAATGAGCCGCACACGGCGGCGAAATTCGCATCGGAGACGGGCACGCCGCGCGACAATCGACCTTGGTCGTGCATCGCGGCAGCGTCGAAGTCTTCGACGGTGGTATGGAGATAGAGAGAGTCGCGCAGCGAAGGCGCATAGATAGCTACCGGAGCATCGTATTCGCGCACGGTAGCCGCGTCGGGTGACACGGCGGCAGCGGCCGACGCATCGAAGCGGATGGCCGACGAAGCGCCCTGCGCCCCGGGAAAGTCGTGCTCGGTGCACGATGAGAGCAACAGAAGGATAACAGGCAGCGTGCCTGCAGCTTTGCAGATATTACAGAAGTGCATGGATTGAAAAAAGCCCCGGGGAGTTGCCGCCCCGGGGCATCGATTAAATTACAGGTTATTCTTGATTCATATCAATATCGGTGTTTCCGCCGTCGGCAAAGTCGTCGACCGAAACGGTGAACTTCATGATATCAAGAACCGGGGTGGGATCGGTGGGATCGGGTTCGAGGCCACCGTTACCCTTGTCAAAAATAAAAGTGTATGTGTATTTATAGCCTTGTTTCCAATCGATAGCCACGGGGATTGCAGCGTAGCCGTCGTAGAGCTGTACGTCGCCTTCGGTGTAAGCATCGCCGGCGATGTTATAGATTTTGCACTTCACGAGGAAGTATGTACCTGTCTGGGCTGCATCGCCGGCGGGGAGGTAGTTGCCGGGGGTTACGTCCCACGCGGTTGTGGTCTGGGGGAGGAGCATCATTGCGGTCGAAGCGCCGGCAACGCCGTCGGCAGTCGACGTGGTGAGGTCCTGAACAGCATTTGTCAGAGTGACGGGAGCGAACGATACGGCATAGTCGGTGTTACCGGGTGCGGCAATAGTCGCCCAAGTGCCCTGCATGGGCAGTGCGTCGGTGTTGGTGCCGTCGTGGTTGATGTAGTTGTCGTCGGTGGTAGCGGTGGGATAGGTAAATGTGTTGGTGGCGGTGAGGTTGCCTACGGTCACACCGTCGATGATGATGTGAAGTTTGGCGTTCTTGTTCACGGCCTTGAACACAACCTGCGACAGAGCGTGGCGGAAGTTGAAAGCCACGGTGTTGTTGGCACCCTTGGTGGCGCCGGCCACTACCGAGTAGAGCAAATCTTTCTGCGCTGCCACGTCGGTGGGGACAGTGAAGTCGTTGATGGTGGGAGCACCGTTGTTCCAGCTGAATGCGTCGCCGGCATTCACTTCGGCAAAGAAGTCGAGAGCGGCTGCGGGCCAGTAGCGAGTGGCTTCCTGATCGACCCAACCGTCGGCGGTCTTCTTGATTTCGTCGCCGAGGATGTAGTTGGTGCCGTCGGCGGTCTTTGCCCATACGCGGAACGATGCGGGCAGATTGTTGTTGCAGAAGATATCTTCGGCACGGGAACCCTTGTTGGCTGCTACGCTGTACGAAATCTCCTTGTCATTGCTCTGAACGAGCTCGTCCTGTGAACACGAGGCGAGCGCTGCGATCGCCATTGTTCCGATCAAAATTTTTTTCATTTCGAAAAGGTTAAGTTTTTAAGATAGGTTTGTATATATGTTGTTAAGAATAAAGGTCGTCAGAAGTAAAGGTCTTCGTTGACTTGTGTCCAATCGTCAACATCGACGTCGAACCCTCCGCTGTCTCCAATCGGCTCGGGGAGGTCGAGGCCGTCGATTATTATGTGTACGCGCCGTCGGTCGGGCGCGTTGTGTATCTGTTCGGTGACGTCGAAGCGGTCGACATCGCGACCGTAGCACAGCTTGCGACCGTCGGCCATCCATACGTATATCAACACTTTGTGGTGCTGCGGATTGTCTTCGTGGTGGCCGAAGGTGTAAAATTCGCCGCGAATCGTGGAACCGTCGGCATCGGCCTCCGCCGCGAACGGCAGGGTCACACACTCGGTGTAGAGCTGCTGCGAGCCGAGGTAGAGGGCGCCCGACATACATGAGAGCGAGCCGCAGATGCGGTCGGCACGGCCGAGGTTCGTCACCCGGCGTATCTCACATGTGTAGTGGCACACAAGGTCTTCGGGATAGAATGTTATGACGCATTCGCCGCCGTTGTCGACGACGTCGACCTGAGTTGAGCTTGTGCCCCACAGGCGGTCGGGAGTGATGACAACGCGCTCGTCGGCGGCCTGTTTTACCGGCGGCGCCGGCGATGCTTTCGAGCAGTCCGCCGTCGCGGGTGAAAGCGTAGTGGGTATCGAACGCACCGCTGCCGCCGAATTGCACGGCCTCGGTGTCGTTGTTGAACGTAATGGCCGTGTAGCGCCCCGTAGCGAGTTCGACATAGCCGCCGTCCGTTCCGCTGAAATCGACACGCACCGGAGCCGAGCCGTCCTCGGGATAGAACCAGACGCACATACCGTCGGGGTCGGCATCGGGAGAGTTGACCCAATCGTAGACCACTCGCACACGGACGGTATGCGGATGGTGATAACACAACTCCTTATGGTTGCAGCCGGCAAGGGCAACAACGGCCACGAGGCACAGCAGGCGCGAGAGATGATTAATCAACCGTTTCACAGCTCACCTCCTTTCGTCTTGTTGTAGTTGCCCCTGCCGATGAGCCACACAAGCGACACGGCCAGTTTAGTAGGGCCGAACCAACGGCGATTTTTAGTTGCCTGCCACACATAGCATTTATCCTCGGGCAGATACTCGTAGTACTTGCCGCCAATGTAGCCTATACCGATGTTGAAGTCGATGTTGAGACGACGAGCGATCGGCAGCGAGTAGCCGTACTCCACTCCGGCGCCGAAGTGAGCGCGGTCGAAGATGTCGCCGCCCGGTTCGCCGGCCATATAGCCGCGACCGCCCCACTCGAAGTCGTAGGTCAGCACCTGCGCATATACTCCGAGGTGATGCCCGGTGAGGGGTTTCTCCTCGGCAGCACGACCGAAGTAGCGGCGCACGGCCACATCTCCGCCGTATATGCGCCAATAGCGATGGCGGCGATCGGTCTTCCACCAACCGTACATCCAGTCGGCGCCTGCGGTCCATCCGCGGCCGAGGTAAAACTCGGCACCGATGTTCGGAACTGCCAACACATCGTACAGCATATTGGTGCGAAGCGACATATAAAAATCGCATTGTGGGGGCAATGCGATTATCGGAGGATTCGAGGGGAGTAAGGGCGTCTCGAGTGCCAAGTGAGCCGGTGTAGCCGACGACGCGGGGCGGAGAGTCATCGGCTGTGACTCCAACACCGCCAAAGGACGCACACGATCGAACCATACACGGAGCGACGAAGCACGCAATTCGGGGAAAAGGCGCGTGTACATGTAGCGATACGGAGCGCCGCCCTTGAAAGCTACAAGGCGTGTGAAGTACTTGTCGCCGTGGCTTGCGTCGAATCGGCACTTGTCCACAATGGTGCACAGCAGGTCGACAGTCTCGTCGCGATAAGGCACATTCTCATCCATCTCGACCGCATTGAGCAAACCTTGCCAATCGCGGCCGAGATAGGTGAAAACACACAGCGAATCGGGCAACGCGGTGCGTGCCGACAGATGCTCGAACAGCACGGCCGCGCGTCGGCGCGACAGGCGTTCGTTGAGCCTCAAACCGCCCTCGGGCGAAGCGCCGCCCACTACTTCGACACCACGCAGCACGTAGCCGGAATCTGACAAACACACCGCCACATCGGCCGCCACGCGGTCGAGAGCCGTACGATTGTCGCGCAAGTCGAGATCAAGACGAGAATACCCTTGCTTGAAATGTATCTTCACCGAATCGCTCTTGGTCTGAGCGGCAGCAGATACGTATGCAAGCAAGAACAACAGGAATATGTATATTCCGCGTTTCATTTTGGTTTAAGGGCCGGCAAGCTTAGAATTAGAAAAAGACTAAGGCCTAACGGATAGATGTTTTTGTATTTTTATTAGGTTAGGTTTATTGTTGCAAAGTAAGTTGTGTGCTTGTGTGTTTATGAGATTTTACGCCCATAAGTTGACATTCACGGCCGCAAAGGTACAAAGGTTTTTAATACCCTGTATACTCAAAATGGTTAATAATCTATAACGCAAATTTTAACATTGTTAACGATTTTGGCGAATTTCGCATCAAATCGGGGGGGGTAATTTATTGATTTACAATATATTACAATATTGTAACAGCAGTGTAACCAAACACATTAACACTTGGATATTTTTTCATTGAAACGAAATTATTTACGCAATGACACCCCGGGACACTCTCACACCAATGAGGGCGTTACAAAATTGATGTAATGCCGGCGAAAGCCGGCATTGGTAGGGGCGAGCCTTCGGCCCGCCCGCCGTCGCTCAGTATGCAATTAATTATAACACAGCACATTGTGCATTAAGGGCATGCGAAACGCATGCCGCTACACCCATTGCAAAATGTCAATATTTAATAACATCGACATTTTGCAACACCTTCGATGATGCGCCGTATTTTTTTCGAAAAGAAATACAGACCATATAAGTATAATTCATTATCTTTGCAGCGATTTTAATAACAATTAATAAGGTATGGAAAGATTTTTACGACAATTTACTTTAAAAACAGGTCTCGTCGCGCTTTTGGCCGCCGCAGGCACCGCTCAGCTGCAAGCTGCGCCGGGCGACGTGGTGTTCAGCGAAACATTCGACGAGGAGAGTTCGCTTGACGCGTGGACTATCAAGGACCTCAACGGCGGGCGCACATGGGAGTACCTGAGAGGCAAAGCCGCCTATATGCTCGACTACGAAACCGGGTTGCCCGGCGACGACTGGCTTATCTCTCCCGAATTTACTCTCGGCGATGCCAACGTATATACACTCGAATATGATATGGACGTGTACACGCGCCCCGAATCGCTGCGCGTGACACTTGGAACAAGTGAAGACCCGGCATCGTTTACCACTGTACTGGCCGATTACACGAATGTAAATTCTGACGCTTCGGGGCACAAAACCGCCAAGATATATGTAAAGGCGAGCGGCACGTTCCGCCTCGGCTTCTACGCATACAGCGAGCCCAACGGACACCGCGTCGAAATCGACAACATCAAGATTACAGAGACCTCCACCAAGGAAGTGCCCGCACACGTTGAGGTTCTCACCCTCACTCGCGGTGAAAAAGGCGCACTGACTGCCAAGGTAGATTTCAGAGCTCCGACACTCACTGCCGCCGATGCCACACTCACCTCTAATCTCGGCGTGGATATCTACCGAAACGACGAAGCCGCACCTGCAAAGCAGTTTGAGGACGTCGCCCCGGGCGCAGACCTCACATGGACCGACAACGCCCCCTTGCACGGCAACAATGTGTACAAGGTAGTAACACGCAACGCTGCCGGCACAGGCGAAAGCCTGTCGGTAAACGACTTCATCGGCCTCGACACTCCGCAACCGGTCGAAGCCCTTGTAGCCCGGCTCAACGCGCAGCGCGGTGTGACAATTACCTGGTCGGCTCCGACAGCTTCGGTACACGGCGGATATGTCGATTTCTCCAAAATTAAATACACCGTCAAACGCGACGGCACTCAGCTCGGCGATGCCGTGACGGCCACTACATTCACCGACGCGCTCCCCGTCGATGCAGGCCAAAAGGCTGTGAGCTACACCGTAACGCCCGAAGCCGAAGGCGAAGTCGGTGAAACATCGCAGAGCGGCGAAGTGGTGACCGGTATTCCTCTTTCAGTGCCATATATGGAATCATTCGCCAATCAGTCGATGGCTACTCCGTGGTCGCTCGACCCCGATGTACGCGACTTTGAATGGGAACTGCTGCCCGACGATGAGGACGGCGAGTATGAAGAAGTAATATCACAGGACAACGACGGCGGTGTGCTGTGTGCCAACTCAAAGTCCGCCGACTACGACGCTCAATCGCGCTTCGTGTCGCCGATGCTCGATCTCAGCACATTACAAAGCCCTGTATTGACATTCTGGTTCTACCACGCACGCAGTCCTTGGTACGACCCCGACTACGACGGTGAAATCAACGACAACGTCAAGGTTCAGATCTCGGTCAACGCCGGTGAATGGCAGGACGTTGAAGATTCTCAGTTCTTCAGAAACGAGAACAACAACGGCTGGACTTTCTGCGAAGTACACCTCCCGGCACAAGCCGCAGGCGACTTCACACGCATCGGTCTGTTGGCCACCGCCGAATCGGAAGCCGGAGGCTATCGCAACATCTATATCGACAATATCGGCGTCGACGAGCCGAGCGAGGACGTAGACCTCTCGCTCTACAAGTTCGAAGTCGACAACAAACGCGCCTCTATCGGCGAACCGATCACCCTGTCAGCCACCGTATTCAACCGTGGCAGCAAGGCTGTTACCGATTACACTGTCAACCTCATGCTTGGTGACAATCAATTCGCTTCTCAGGCGGGCAAAGCAATTCAACCCGCTGAACGCATCACCTATACATTCACCTACACTCCGACCCTCGATGATGCCGCAGGTGAAGATCAGGTATGGCTCGCAGAGGTACAATGCACCGGCGATGAATACGTACTAAACAACAAGAGCGAAGCGCTCACCACATCGGTGCGCTCCAACGATGTACCGACCGTGACAGGCCTCACAGGCACTCACACCGGCTCGGGCAACGTGCTCAATTGGACAGCGGCAAGCGACATTGAGGCCGTAGCCCACGGTGAGGCCGTAAGCGTGACCGACGACTTTGAAAGCTACGAGCCGTTCATCATCGAAGGCTTCGGCGATTGGACCGTGTACGACGGCGACAAAGCCACCACACTCGTCACTCCTCGCATTCCTCTCAGATATGAACACCGGGGTGAACCTATGGCCTTCCAGGTATTCAACTCCACTCAGTCGGGCACATGGTGCGAAGACAACTACGATGACGCCTTCCACGGTCACTCGGGCGAACAGTATCTGATCTGCCCCAGCGCCGATTATCCCGCCGAAAACGACGACTGGCTCATCTCGCCGCGCCTCGACGGCCGTCAGCAGACTATCTCTCTGTGGGCTAAGAGCGCAAGCTATGATGCCGAATGGATCTCGTTCTGGGCATCAAGCACAGACAATCACCACGACAGTTTCGTGAAGGTGAGCGAAGGCGACCACCTGCCTATCTATGACAGTTGGCGTCAGTACACTTTCGACGTACCCGAAGGCTCGCAGTACTTTGCCATCCGCTGCACACGCCGCTGCATTATGCTTTTCGTCGATGACGTCACCTACAACCGCTACGACGGCGCTACCGACGGCGCTACGGTTCTTGGCTACAACGTCTACCGTGACGGCAAAAAACTCAACGACGACCTCGTGGCAACGAATGCCTACACAGATGCCGCAGTCAACGGCGACGACTCGCACGCCTACAAGGTAACAGCAGTTTACTCCACAGGCGAGAGCAGCTACTCCGACGAGGTGGTCGTAGACGCATCGAACGGTATCAATGATGCCACTGTCGACACTGACGCTCAACCCGAAGCAGTATATAACACTCTCGGACAGCGCATCACCGCTCCGTGCAACGGTATCAACATCATCGTTATGTCGGACGGCACGGTAAAGAAAGTGCTCAAGAAATAATCCGAAGTCAAGTATGACGTGAGGCCGACAACCGGCCTCAGCGCCGCAATAAAAAAGCGGGAATTTCGCAAAATCGAAATTCCCGCTTTCATTAACCTGTACGGACGTGCCTTTGGCACGTTTTAAAGGAAATGGCCGACATTAAATCACTATTTGCCGTCTTTCGACGGCATTACTATCAGAACGTGCCAAAGGCACGTCCGTACAGGTTAATGCTTACTTGTATTTCCCATACTCAGCTTTCATCACTTCGGCGGCGAGGGAGAGGCCGAAGATGGCGGTGGCGTGGGCAAAGGTGCCGTTGGTGCCCGGCTCCACGGGGTCGCATAGATGCGGCAATCGCTCGGGCGAATACACGCAGCGGAATTTGCGACGCGGGAACACAGCATTGCGCTTGAAATGCTGCCGCAAGGCCCGTGCCAACGGGCATCCCTGCACTTTCCAGAATTCTGCGACGGCTATTTTTGCCGGGTCGAGCTTGCGAGCCGCACCCATCGACGACAACAGTGTGGCTTTCGATGCCGAGGCGTTGAGAATAAGCTGCGCTTTTGCGCTCAGGGAGTCGATGGCATCAATTACGTAGTCATAACTATCCAAATCCCATTGCGAGGCCGTAGCAGCATCGTAGAAGACTTTTTCGGCCTTTAAATCGAGTTCGGGATTGATGGGCAGCAGCCGCTCGGCGAGTACGTCGACTTTCGGGCGGCCGACAGTGAGGGTTGTCGCCGGCATCTGGCGATTGATATTTGATACAGCCACATCATCGGCATCAACAATGGTGAGATGCCCCACTCCTTCGCGCACCAAGGCCTCGGCGCACCACGAGCCGACGCCGCCGCCCCCCACGAGCAGCACGCGCAACGAGTGCAGGCGCTGCATCATTGCAGCGCCTGCCACGGGATATTGTCGTTGAAATATTTCGGAATATGTCATTACATGTCTTCTTCGATGGAGAATGCGTCGTCATCGAGGTCGATGTCGTCGGCTGCGGGGGTAGCTACCGGTTCGGCAGCCGCTACGGGCGCTGTGGCACGTTTGGGAGCACGGAGGCCTGCATGATCGGCTTCGTCCATTGCGGCCGAAATCTTCGCTGCGATTTCATCGGCCAATTCGGGATTGTCGGCAAGAGTTGCCTTGGCTGCATCGCGACCCTGAGCCAGCTTGGAGCCGTTGTAGCTGAACCATGAACCGCTCTTGGCTATGATGCCGTATTCTACGCCGAGATCGACGAGCTCGCCGCTCTGCGAAATGCCTTCGCCGAACATAATGTCGAATTCGGCACGCTTGAATGGAGGTGCCACCTTGTTCTTGACGACCTTGACGAGCGCACGACGGCCGAGGACTTCATCGCCGTTCTTAATCGACGAGCGTGAACGGATGTCGAGGCGAACCGATGCGTAGAACTTGAGGGCGTTGCCACCTGTGGTGGTTTCGGCCGGACCGAACATCACGCCGATCTTCTCGCGCAACTGGTTGATGAAGATGCAGCAGGTATTGGTGCGTGCGATAGCGCCTGTGAGTTTGCGCATAGCCTGCGACATAAGGCGAGCCTGAAGACCTACATTGCGGTCGCCCATCTCGCCTTCGATTTCGCTCTTGGGGGTGAGGGCAGCGACGGAGTCAACTACGAGGATGTCGATGGCCGACGAGCGTATGAGCTGCTCGGCGATTTCAAGTGCTTGCTCGCCATTGTCGGGCTGTGCCATAAGCAGATTGTCGATATCTACGCCAAGCGACTGTGCGTAGAAGCGATCGAAAGCATGCTCGGCATCGATGATTGCGGCGATACCGCCCATCTTCTGAGCCTCGGCGATAGCGTGGATAGCGAGAGTTGTCTTACCCGACGATTCCGGACCGTATATCTCGATGATGCGGCCGCGCGGATAACCGCCCACGCCAAGGGCATGATTGAGGCCTACCGAACCGGTGGGGATAACTTCGACATCTTCGATAGAGTCGTCGCCGAGCTTCATCACGGCGCCGCGGCCGAAGTCTTTTTCAATCTTGCCGAGAGCCTGAGCGAGGGCTTCGCGCTTGGCGGCCTGGGGGTCGGCAGCCGCGCCTTTCTTCTTTGTGTCTTTAGGAGCCATATTTATGTTTGAGTTTTATTGTTTTCGTTTTACGATGCAAATTTACCGCCGAAGCAGTGCAATAATATATCACCATTTGGTTAATCATTACTAATTCGCCAATCTTTCTCAACTTCCTGCAAACAATTGTCGACGAATCGGCGTTGTACAGATAAAAGCAAGATTACTTTTTCCCATTGCAAGAAATGTGATAATGATTGGTTTATTATCCGGGATGGAGAAGCCGCGAGGCATCACCATCCCGGTTTTGGTCAATCGGGCGTCACCACGCCGCGCAGGCGCAGGGTGATACGCTTCGACGAGCGAGCCGTGGCGCCGCGATAGCGTACCTTGATGTCCTTGTTCACCTCACCGCTCTGCCCCTTGGGGAGAAACGTGATGGAGACCTTACCGCTCTTGCCGGGACCGATGGGTTCAACGGGATATTTTGGACGTGTGCAGCCGCAACCGGTCGATACCGATAGGACGGCAACAGGTTCGGTGGCAGTATTGACGAAGGTGAACTCGTGCACCACCTCCTTGGTCGATTCGGACACGGTGCCGAAGTTATACGCCGTATGATCGAATTGCAGCAAGTCGGCACCGCGGCCCGATGTGAGCAGCAGCGCGACGGCGGCAACAAAGGCGGTGAATATGGTGGATAGAATGCGTAGTTTCATACTTGTCATTGTTCTTGTGTACCAAAGTAGCGGTTGAGCACGTCGCGGGCGGCGATGAATGAACTGCGTCGGTTGTTTTCCACCTCGCGGTCGAGCTTCACGAGCATTGCCGCGATATCAGGATCGTTGTAAAAGTGCGACTTGAGTTGCTCGTCGATGGTCTCGTACATCCAGTAACGAGCTTGCTGACGACGACGGCGCTCGAAGTAGCCGTTGTCTTTTACGAAAGCAAAGTAGCGATCAATCATATCCCACACTTCATCGATGCCAAGTTCGAAGTAGCCCGAATAGCAGAGCACCTCGGGCTTCCAACCCGATGCAGTGGGCGGAAACAATTGCAATGCGCTGCGAAACTGCGCCTGCGCCAACTGAGCACGCTGCACGTTGTCGCCGTCAGCCTTGTTGATAACGATGCCGTCGGCCATCTCCATAATGCCGCGCTTTATACCTTGGAGTTCATCGCCGGTGCCGGCAAGCTGTATGAGCAGGAAGTAGTCGACCATAGAATGAACGGCCGTCTCGCTCTGTCCAACGCCCACGGTCTCGACGAATATGTTGTTATACCCTGCGGCCTCACACAGCACGATTGTCTCGCGAGTCTTGCGAGCCACGCCGCCAAGGCTGCCTGCCGACGGGCTGGGACGGATGAATGCCCCGGGATGGGTCGACAGTTTCTCCATACGCGTTTTGTCGCCGAGAATGGAACCGCGGGTGATTTCGCTCGACGGGTCGATGGCGAGGACAGCAAGTTTGCTGCCGGGCTCTTTGAGCACATGCAGACCGAACACATCAATCGATGTACTCTTGCCGGCGCCGGGCACACCTGTGATGCCTATGCGGCGTGAGTTGCCCGAATAGGGAAGACATTTCTCGATGACCTCTTGCGCTCGGGCATAGTGCTCGGGCGAGGTGGACTCAACGAGGGTCACGGCACGTGCCAACGTAGTCACGTCGCCTTTTAGGATTCCTTCGACGAGTTCGCCCGCTTCAGGAATAGGCTTGCGGCGGATCTTGCGGTTGCGATATGGATTTACAATGGGTGGCTGAGCCACACCTGCATTGACGGTGAGGCCTGCGTATTCCTCGTCGTTCTCGGGATGATGGTGGTGGGTATCCATAGTCGGTATGCGGGTTATGAGTTATGGATTACGATTGTTCTTACTTGCGGGTTTGACCCGAACCTGTGATAACGTACTTGTATGTTGTAATCTCGGGCAGCGCCATAGGGCCGCGGGCATGAAGCTTCTGGGTGGATATACCTATCTCGGCACCGAAGCCGAACTGGCCGCCATCAGTGAAAGCAGTTGATACGTTCCAGTAGACGCACGCGGCATCGACCATACGCTGGAAGCGCTGCGCCGCCTCGCGATTTTCCGCCACGATGCATTCACTGTGATGTGAACCGTAAGCGGCTATATAGTCCAAAGCCTCATCGAGCGAATCGATTGTTTTTATGGTCATCTTATAGTCGAGCCATTCACGACCGAAATCCTCGCCCTTTGCCTCAACAAGCATAGGATATGCACCCTGCAGAGCCTTGTATGCTTCGGCATCAGCATGAATTTCGACATTCTTGTCGGCCAACGGGTAGCAGATAGCCGGGAGTGCTTCGAGACGTGCGCGATCGATGATAAGGCAATCGAGGGCATTGCACACGCTCACACGGCGCGTCTTGGCATTGAACACCAGGTCGCGACATGTGGCGATGTCGCCCGAGGAATGGAAATAGGTATGGCACACGCCTGCTCCGGTTTCGATGACAGGCACGCGCGAATTATCGCGTACGTAGTCGATGAGGCGACGGCTGCCACGGGGTATAATCAAATCGATAAGGCCGCGAGCGCCAAGCATGGCATCGGAGGCCTCGTGCGATTCGAGCAGCACCGCCAGGTCGGCATCGAAGCCGAGACGGTCGAGCGTGGCCTTGATGATTGCCACGGCCGCACGATTGGTCTCGGCAGCTTCATGTCCGCCCTTGAGCACGCAAGCGTTGCCTGCCTTGAAGCACAGGGCGAAGACGTCGAATGTAACATTCGGACGTGCCTCGTAGATGATGCCTATAACACCGAACGGCACGCTGACTTTAGATATGGTCATTCCGTTGGGGCGCGTTGTCGATGACAGCGTCACGCCGAGCGGTGACGGCAACGCTGCCACTTCTTCGAGGCCGCGAGCTATGTCTTCGATACGGGCTTCGGTAAGTGTGAGCCGGTCGACTTTGGGGTCGGCCGGATTCATTCGTGCCACATCGTTGGCATTCGCCGCAAGGAGAGTTGATATTCCCCGGCGCAAGTCGGCGGCCAAGGCCGTGAGAAGTTGGTTGATGCGCTCCACCGGTGTGTCGACAAGCGACAACGACGCGCGGCGCGCGGCTTCTATAAGTTGGAGAGTATTATCTTTTTCTGTCATCGTATATCACTAAATATCGTTGATATAAAGATAGTCGGCGTGAACGAAGGGGCGGACGCCGTTGACGCCGACTGATTGACGGGCCTCGTCGGCCGATACAGCCACGCGCCCCCATGCTATCGTATTGCCCTCGACATCGGCCACGGCCACAATGTCGCCAGACTCAAAATCGCCTTCTACAGCGGTGACGCCGACGGCGAGAAGGCTCGTGCCCGGACGTTCGAGAATCGTTCGAGCGGCGTCGGCATTGACGCGCAGCGTACCCTTGGCCCACGAGCCGCTGTTGGCTATCCAACGCTTCACAGGCGATGCCGTGCGCTCCGAAGCGATAAATCGTGTGCAACGTGTGGCATCGGGATTGAGCACAACCGAGGTGATGATTGCATCGCGCTTGCCGTTGGCGATTACGACTTCGATACCGGCCTCGGCCACTCGACGAGCAATGCGGTATTTTGAAGTCATGCCGCCGCGACCCAGGCCCGAGCGGGCCGATGAGATGTAGCGCGAAAGGTCTTCGCCCTGCTCCACACGCGCGATGAGCGTCGATTCGGGATCGGCGGGATTGCCGGTGAAGATGCCGTCGATGTTGCTCAGGATTATGAGGCGGTCGGCATTCATCATCATCGCTATGAGGCCCGAAAGCTCGTCGTTGTCGGTAAACATCAGTTCTGTGATCGACACGGTGTCGTTCTCGTTGACGACAGGCACTACGCCTTCGCGCAGCATCACCTCCATACAGTTCTGCTGATTGAGGTAGTGATGGCGCGTTGAGAAATTTTCTTTGGTGGTCAGCACCTGCCCGCAGACTATATCGTGCTCGCGGAAGAGCTGCACATAGCGGTCGATAAGCTTTGCCTGACCAACGGCGCTAAACAACTGGCGAGCCGAGACACTATCGAGATGATGTTCGCCGGCCGAGCGCAGTTCAAAACGCCCTGCAGCTACGGCACCCGACGACACGAGTATGACCTGTATGCCGGCACGGCGCAATTCGGCCACCTGATCGACGATAGCACTCATCCGCGTGATGTCGAGCATACAATCATCACGCGTCAGCACGTTGCTGCCGATTTTCACCACTACGCGGCGCGGAGTTTCCGATTCAACAGGCATTGTCATATAAACGAGAGTTTCATTTCTTTATAAAATTCGCGGATACGCGGATAGTTTTCGAGCATATAGTCGAGCACCTGACGTTCGTTCCAGAACATCGGAGCCGGACCTTCGTCGGAAATCTGAATGTCGAAAGTCCAATCATCGTTCTTCAGCAGGTCGCGCATGGTTTTCAGCACCTGACCGAGATGCTCGCGCATATGATCGGCTTCGAACCCGCTGCCCACGGTGATTGAGTAGCGGCCGTTGTCGCCAAGGCTCGGCTTCGACATATCCATGATGCCGACAAGCACGTGCTCGGTTGGATGCGCGGCCATACAGCCGGCCCAGGCCTTGAGCACGTCGGCCTCGGTGTACGGCTCGGAACGATGTTCGACGACAGCCTCTTCGCGAGCGGCGACGGCAGCTTTCCGGCGCTGAAGCGATGCTATGGACAACGAACCCACGCGCAGCGTCGTAGCGGACTGATTCGGTGTCGGTGACGCCGCATACTGCACAGTAGGCTCGGAAGCCACAGCAGCGGCTTTTACAGCCATATTCGTGGCTGCCGGTGCGGTTGTAGTCGGCGTGGCGGTGGCCTCGGCACGCTTCGACTTGGCTATAGGACGTATTTCGAGCCCCTCTCCCCGGCCACTGTCAGCGGGCGAGGGGCTTAAAAGTTGGGCGATGCGAATTAAAGTGAGTTCGACAAGCAGTTGTTTGTTCGACGACTGACGATAATTGAGGTCGGCATCGTTGCACAGCCCCATCGCGGCGTAGAGGAACTTGGGCGACACTTTCGAAGCGGCCTCCTTCATCTCTGCACGCACCTCGTCGGGCGCATCAAGCAGCGCTATGGTTTTGCTGTCCGATGCCAACATAAGGTCGCGCATATACTGTCCGAGACCGGTGAGGAAGAATTGAGCGTCGAAGCCCTTCGCACGCACTTCGTGGAACACGAGCAGCGCCCCGGGAATATCCTCCTTCACGAAGCAATCGACAAGCCGGTTGTAGTACGACGTATCGAGCACGTTGAGGCTCTCGATAGTGCTTTGATAAGTGATATTACCGCGCGACGACGCTGCGACTTGATCGAATATCGAAAGAGCATCGCGCATAGCACCGTCGGCCTGACGCGCTATGACGTTCAACGCAGAGGGCTCTACGGCGATATTCTCGTTGCGTGCAACCATCGACAGGTGGTTGACCATGTCGTTGATTGTAATACGGTTGAAATCGTAAATCTGGCAGCGCGACAGGATGGTCGGTATAATCTTGTGCTTCTCCGTGGTAGCGAGGATGAAAATGGCATACGACGGCGGTTCTTCCAAAGTCTTCAAAAAGGCATTGAACGCAGCCGACGACAGCATGTGAACCTCATCGATGATAAACACACGATAACGTCCGCTGGACGGCGGCACTTGCACCTGCTCTATAAGCGTCTTGATGTCGTCGATACCGTTGTGCGAAGCGGCATCGAGTTCGATGATGTTCATCGAATTGCCGTCATTGAACGCCTTGCACGAATCGCATTCATTGCACGCCTCGCCGTCGGGCGACAGATTCGTGCAATTTATAGTCTTGGCAAAGATTCGGGCACAGGAAGTCTTGCCGACACCGCGACTGCCGCAGAAGAGGTAGGCATGAGCCAAACGATTCGACGCTATTGCATTCTTGAGCGTCGAAGTCAGCGCACTTTGCCCCACCACCGTAGCAAACGTGGACGGACGATACTTGCGTGCCGATACAATATATTGTTCCATAGCGAGAGCAAAGATACAGAAAAAAAGGATAAGGATGAAATTCTCAACCGGATAATTGGGAAGCGGTTATAAACAAAAAGCCCCGGCTCGTTGTGAGTCGGGGCTTGGATAAGGGGCGGTTACCTACTCTCCCACTTTCGCAGTACCATCGGCGTGGTGAGGTTTAACTTCTCTGTTCGGAATGGGAAGAGGTGGAGCCCTCACGCTATTGCCACCTTAGTAAGTTTGCAGCCTTCGCTGTATAAGGTGAAAAAGAGCGGAAACTCAGGGTATTGCTTCGTTTTACTTTGACACCATTATTGATGTCTCAGTCTCTGAGGCTACCTTCACTCGCTTTGTCTTGTCGTGTCTTCGATTCGATTGTCTCTCTCGCTCTGCCTGCAAGGTCTTGTCCGCTTGCGGATGACTCGCGCGGCGCTGCAGACGG
>CALKKU010000003.1 GCA_937995285.1 uncultured Bacteroidales bacterium
CCGTCTGCAGCGCCGCGCGAGTCATCCGCAAGCGGACAAGACCTTGCAGGCAGAGATTGAAAAGACGAAGCGAGTGAAACAAGCCTCAGAGAGTAATACCCTGAGTTTCCGCTCTTTTTCACCTTATACAGCGAAGGCTGCAAACTTACTAAGGTGGCAATAGCGTGAGGGCTCCACCTCTTCCCATTCCGAACAGAGAAGTTAAACCTCACCACGCCGATGGTACTGCGAAAGTGGGAGAGTAGGTAACCGCCCCCTATCCAAGCCCCGACTCACAACGAGCCGGGGCTTTTTGTTTATTAACCATTTTTTCTGTATCTTTGCTCTCGCTATGGAACATGAAAGTAATCAAGGCTATGTGTATATATTGACTAACCCAAGTTTCCGTGAGGATTGGGTGAAAATTGGTAAGAGCTCGCGCCCTGTTGACGTGCGTTCGAAAGAGTTGGACAATACTGCCGTGCCTTTGCCTTTCGAAATTTATGCTACTCTTAAAACTGATAAATACGGAAAAGTCGAAAAACAGATACACAAGCAGATAGATCGCTTGACGGATTTACGTATACGTCAGAATCGCGAATTCTTCAATATTGCCCCATCAGTGGCTCTTGATATAATGCGAGATATTGCCGACTTGCTTGATGATGCCGAGTTGGCTGTGTATGTTGATGGTAAGCCTGTAATTAGTAATAGTAAGGCTGAAGATAAGAAAATCAACGAAGCAAATGACAGTAAGAAACGTAAGAAGGTTAAGTCTGCATTTAAGTTTCACATGATAGGTCTCAATGTCGGTGATACTGTGATATTTAATGCTCTTGAACTACCTGTTAAAGTGGCTTCAGATGACAAGATTGAATATGAAGGCCGCCTTTGGTCTTTATCTGCCTTCACAGCCGAATTCCTCCCTGAGAAGTTACAGAATACCTCAGGCGCTTACCAAGGCCCTAAATATTTCTCGTATCATGGTAAAATGCTGAACGAATTGAGAATAGACGCCGAAGCCTCTAAACAAAATTCGTAACTTCGTAGTGTAAGTTGCCAAAAATTTGATGGCACGGATAATTATATGAATATGTAGTAATAGGTATTCGTAAAAGTTATGAGTAAGACTGATATAGGAAAAGAGCTCCAGAAATGGGTTATCGCAGAAGAGGCAGTCGGGAGAAATGTTGATTTGGATCGAATAAACGAGCGCCTCCAAGCAATTATGATGCGACATTACAACACGCCTCGCAGCGAATTCAATGGATTAACGCCTGATGATATGCATAATATCATATATCATTCCTTTAATCCTCAATGTGTGGTGAGCATTAATAAACTGGATAAAGAGCAGTATGAGAGGATTCCACTGGTAAGACAGGCTCTTTTTCTCTTGAAAACAATCAATGAAAAGGAACTAAAGCTGACCAAGCTCGGATGGCTTCCATTGAAGATTGTGGCAGAAACCTATCCTCTCGGTCAGCCTGAACAGATGGTTGAGGAACTCAAGCTAAAACGCATCAACGAGTATGATGCACGATCGGTAGAAATGGCAAGGGCTATTCTTGAGATTCTTGGATGGACCAAAATCCGGAAGGGAATGTTATCCCTTACAGTTAAAGGGACGAAGGCCTTATCGAATATTGATGAAGCAGCAAATAAAATACTGCTTTTCTCACTTATTGGAGTCGGCTTGGACTCGTTCGATGGATACGAAGATGAGCGGATTGGTAACTTAGGAATGGCGTATAGTGTATGGCTTCTCAATAAATTCGGTTCAGAATGGCGTGCCGGCAAATTCTATCAAGAACACTACCGCAAAGCATTCAATTACCGGGATGTCTACAACTGCTATGAGATTCGCGTCTTTTCCCGTTTGTTCTATTGGCTTGGACTGGTTGAGAAAAGACTCAACAAACATAGCGGTTCTCCATTTTTTAAAGAATATCGAAAGACAGACCTTCTTTCGATGATTTTCACATTCAAAAAAACAGACTTGGGCTGATTTGGCAGCTTCTCAGATAATCTTAATTTTGCATGCGAAAGCGAGCCGGATATGGTCTCTAATTCAATCAACTTTGCGCATTTGGGCGGAGATGGCGTGGATGTGGGAGGTGAAGCGGTCGGAGAAGCGATAGGTGCCGGCGATGGCGGCGGCTTTGTTGTAGTTGTCGATTAACTTGTCAAAATCGCAGAAACTGTCGATGGCGGCTTCGAGGCCGAGGTTGTCGCGAATTAGGAATACCATAAAATCGCCGGTGGTGTGTCCGCCGAAGTGAACGCTTTGCAATGCGGCGTTGGCGTAGGCTTCGCGGTCGATCGTTCCGTCGAGGAAGTCGCATGTGGCGCGGTCGAGCGCTTCGAGTGCGGCGGGGGTTGCATAGTAGTCTTCATTATATATTTTCACAACGTCGTCGCTGTAAGGCGGAAGTGATGTCACGGGCATCTGTTTCTTGTTGATTATATCGGCTGTGCCTTCCTGCATATTGAGCATGAGGGCATAGACGGCGGCATCGGTGACATCTCCGGAGTAGCGGCTTTCGAAGAGCGGACCCATATAGAAATGGTGCATCTCATGGGCGAGTGCTTCCACCGCCGCCTCTCTACCTTGTCCGAGGAAGCAGTTGATGTCGAGGTAAATACCAGACGACCAATTGCGGCATTCCAAGTCCCATACTATCAGATATATGGGTGAGACATCGGGCGTAAGTCCCTCGCCGCGGTCGGGCAGAATGTCGAGCGCCATACTCTGAGCACGGTTTACAATGTCGTCAATGTCGAGGTTGTCGAGTATCGATTTGTATTCTTGAAGGCGATTTTTTATATAGCAGGCTGTCTGAGTGTAGTACGTTATTTCGTCGTCGCAGGCGAGGATGCTGTCGCGCTCGGCTGTTCGCGTATTGTCGTAGGCCAACTCAAATGCCGTGCGGACGCAGTGCTTGAATTCCGGCACGTCCCAGAAGGTGTTGCTGATGAATGTTCGGTAGGCGGAGGTGTTGAACAGACTGTCCCAATCGGCCGAGGCGGGCATTACACCTTGCTCGGCTTTAACGGCCATATCTACGTAGCAACGAGCCGATGATGCGTCGATTGTAAATTGTTTCTGCTGCGCAGCGGCTGTGGTCAGGCCGAAGCAAGCGGTTAATAATAGGGCAATATTGCGAAACTGTATCATAGTGGAAGTCCTTTTATATTAGTGAAAATATTAATCTGCCGTAAAGAAATGAATGGCGGCTTCGCCAAGTCCGGGGTAGCCGGCCGTCGTCTTGTAGACCCATCCGAACAGTACGAAGCCATACTCTTTGCCCGGCTCGGTTTTTAGGAAAACCGAGAGCACGAGGGGATCATCATTTATTTTCACACCACGGAGCATGGGGAAAATCTCCTCATTGTCGTGGTAATAATTGCAAGCGAATCCGTCGTTGACGATAGGTTTGTCGAAAAACACCTTTATCTCAAGTTTGTCCGAGGCAGTTATGTTGCGAGCGCCCTCGGGAATGGATGTGCCGATTATGCGCGGCTGCCCGCTGCGGAGGTCGCAGTACCGCTTGGTGACATCAATGTCGTTGATTGTTGCTACGAACAACGGTGCGACTTCATTAAGATTGGCATATCGGTCGCGATTGTGCCGATACATATCCATCACTTCGAAAATCTCGGGGACGGGGAAGAAGCCACGAGCAACAGCCATCTTGATGCGATCTTCGACGGCAGCGCTGTCTTCGGCGCATGTGGCGTGAGCAATAGCGTATTGCATCTCTACGGTGCGCACCATCGATTCACACAGCACGGTGCTGCCGCCGGCGTAGGCCTGTTCGGCAAGTTCGTCCTTCATCAGTTGTGCAATCAGCGAAGCATTGCCGTTGAACGATGTCAGGTTGCGCTCTATTATAGGATTGCAAACGGGATGCGAAAATTCATGGACTATAAGGCTTTCCATATTGTGGAACACAGGTACGCCGTTGTCGTCCAACATTGAGCAACCTATGATGATGACCGCATTATCGGGTCGCTCGGCGCATCGGCATGTAACACCGTAATTGCCTACATTCAGGAGGCTGACGGCAATGCGCCCCGGAATCTCGAACCCGAAGAAATCCGACAGCCATGCCAAATCCACTTTAGCCACCATATTGCGAGCATTAGCGGTGACTTTATCATAGTATGGCGTTTGTGACAGGTAAAAGTCGTGGAAGCGGCTTGTGCGATAGACGTCATCCATAAGTTGCACGATACGCGCATCTTGACCCGATTGCCAACGATTGTCAAGCAGTGAAATATCGGCGCCGGGCAGCAGAACAAGGTGCCCGTTGCTTATCACTGTATTTGCCGCCAAGGAGGCCACGGCGTCGAAGCTGACTCCTTGCCGCCCGCGCACATCGCGCAACATAGCCACCGCTTCACTATCTTCAAAGGGCGATAGCAGTGAATCAATCGACGATGCGTATGCTCCGGCAATGTCATTGTGATATTCTTCAAATCCGGCTATGCGGCACATTGCGCTTACGAATTCGATATTTTCTTCCACACTGACAGGAACGGCTACGGCTCTGAGGCTTATGATGATAAACAATAGGCTTACAATGCGTTTCATTTCAGGCTTATTTTAAGTATTCCAACAGCAAAGGTACGACAAAAATTTGTTTTGCAACCGGGTTGCATTCGGATTATCGTAACTTTGTGACGTGAAAGAAAGATAAGAATTATGGAACGTGAAGAAAAACTGATGATTGCGCGTGTGGCAGTCGCTGCCGCTATGCTGTGTATGGCATTGCTCTGCAACTTCTCGCAGCCGGTACTGATTGCCATATACGTCGTTACCTATCTTGTGGCGGGAGCAGATGTCGTCGTCAAGTCGTTGCGCGGAATAGTTCGCGGCGAGGTGTTCGACGAAAACTTCCTGATGATGATCGCAACTGCCGGCGCATTAGCTATCGGCGAATACCCCGAGGCTGTGGCCGTGATGCTGTTCTATCAAATCGGAGAATTGTTCTCGGATATGGCCGTGGAGCGAAGTCGGGCTTCAATCTCGTCGCTGATGGATATCCGCCCCGATTATGCTAATGTGGAAGTCGACGGAAAGATACAGCGAGTGTCGCCGAGCGATGTCGAAGTCGGCACAACGATTGTTGTTAAGCCCGGCGAAAAGATTCCACTCGACGGCGTTGTTACATCAGGCGAATCGATGCTCGACACGGCTGCTTTGACGGGGGAGAGTGCTCCGCGCGATGTCGCCGAAGGGTCGCAAGTGATCAGCGGATGCCTCAATATGACCGGGCTTCTTCACGTGAGGACAACGAGCAACTACGGCCAATCGACCGTGGCGAAAATACTTGAATTGGTTGAAAATGCCGATGAGGGCAAGTCGCATAGCGAACGGTTTATCACTCGCTTCGCTCGCTACTATACTCCGATTGTTGTTGTAGCTGCGGCGCTGTTGGCGATAGTGCCGACTGTGGCGTGCGGCGGCGAGTGGTCGACGTGGCTCTACCGAGCATTGATATTCCTCGTGATTTCGTGCCCGTGCGCATTGGTGGTATCCGTACCGCTGTCGTTCTTCGCCGGCATCGGCGGTGCATCGCGTCGGGGCATACTGGTGAAAGGTTCGAACTATCTCGAACTCCTCGGCAAGGTGCGCAGTGTGGCTTTCGACAAGACGGGTACGTTGACGCGCGGCTCATTCTCCGTGGTTGCCGTGCATCCGGAGGTCATTACTGAGGCTGAACTTGTGGAATATGCGGCACTTGCCGAGATGTTCTCCGATCACCCCGTGGCCGTGTCACTACGCAGCGCCTACGATCGCAGTCTCGATGCCGGCCGCGTTGCCGATGTGAAGAACTATGCCGGCGAGGGCGTGTATGCGCTTATCGACGGTGTACATAAAATCTACGCCGGCAATGAGAAGTTGATGAACAGGATAGGCGTCGGCTTCAAGCGCTGCGAGAAGCACGGAACGATTGTTCATGTTGCGGTAGACGGCGAGTACGTGGGGCATATCGTTGTATCGGATAGTGTGAAGCCCGAATCGGCCGATGCCGTAGCACGCCTCAATGGTCTCGGTGTTGAAAAGGTGGTGATGCTGACCGGCGATCATAGCGATGTTGCTCTGGAAGTGGCTTCGCAGCTCGGTCTCGACGGCTTTGACGCCGAACTTCTGCCTGCCGACAAGGTCGCTAAAGTGGAGCGGCTACGTAGCGACGCCGCTATGCGACCGCTTGCCTTTGTGGGCGACGGCATAAATGACGCTCCGGTGCTGAAACTTGCCGATATAGGTATCGCTATGGGTGCTGCGGGCAGCGATGCAGCCATTGAGGCTGCCGATGTGGTGCTGATGAACGACAATCCGCAGAGTGTGGCTCAAGGCATTGCCATTGCACGTCGCACGATGCGCATAGTGCATCAGAATATTGTCTTTGCTATCGGAATAAAGGTGGCTATGTTGCTGCTCGGCGTTTGCGGCTTCACCAATATGTGGGCGGCAGTGTTTGCCGATGTGGGCGTTACGGTTATAGCCGTCCTTAATGCCCTGCGAGCAATGAGGTGACTTCACCCGCGGCGGCGAGCGGCGGTGCGGAACTCGACAGGCGATTGGCCGTCGTGGCGTTGAGTGAATGCGCGGCGGAATGTGGATAGCGAATTAAAGCCCGACTTCTCGGCCACTACGGCCAATGTGTCTGTGGTGGTCAGCAGCAGGTTCTCTGCATAGGCTATGCGCATCGAGTTGACGTAGTCGAAGAATGTGGTGCCGGCTGTGCGATTGAAGTATTGGCTCAGGTACGTGCGGTTGGTGCCGACCTGTCGCGCCACGTCCGACAGTTTAAGCCTTGGATTGAGGAATATCCGTTCGTCGACAAACAGCCGCTGTACGACAGTAGCTATATCGGCGATCTCGCTCTGCGGCGCTTCTTCACACTCCGCGACTTCTTCGACCGGTCGCAATTCATCGATTACCGATTCGTGCCGATATATGAAATAGCAGATGAACATCCACAGCACGAGCGAACCGCCCATGTACAGGCATTCGAGATTGATGTCCATATCGCTGCTGTCGAATATCCATAGACCGAGGATGAGGAAAAACGTGTATGTAATGTTGCGCAGCCAGCGCAAGTTGATGTTCTCGACGTAGGAAAATCGTTCGCGGAGTTTGCGGTGATAGCCGGGAATACTGTAAAGAATGTAAACAAACACAGCAGTACCGTAAATTCCGGCCCAGACAATTTCGGTGTAGTAGAATATCGAATTGCGTGTGGCTATCAGCAGTAGCGGCAATGCGACGAATGGTAATTCATGCAGTATCATACGCTTCAGTGTGAGCAACCCCGGCGAAATCAATTCCACCAATATGAACGCGTACAGCGGCTCCACCACCATATCTACGGCAGTCATAATCTGCCAATGGATTGAGTCCATATACAATTCATTCGGCAGATAGAACAAATCCTTTATGCTTTCGATGCCTATCAATGCCATCAGTACCGACGCGATGCGTGACAGCCGTTCGGAATCTTTGCGCCAGAACAGCCACGCCATCATGCCGTAGAACATTACGTTGAGACCATAGAGGAAATATGTGAAGTGTAAATATGACTGCATAATGTTGCAAAATTAGCATTTTAAGCCCGAAAATCAAAAAAACACTTTCTGTCGAAAAATTTTCCTCAAAATATTTTGTCAATATTTAGAATTATTCTAATTTTGCATCGTAATCAAGTTTAGACTAATTCTAAAAATAATGAGACGCCCATATTCGACACAAGAACTGATTGACATGCTCACCGCAGCAGGCATCCGACCCTCATCGCAGCGATTGGCGGTACTCGGCCATCTTGTGGCGAGCGAGAGCCACCCGTCGGCCGAAGAGATTTACGATGCGCTGAGTGCATCTCAACCGTTGATATCGCGTGCCACGGTGTACAACACGGTGAAATTGCTTGTGTCGAAAAAAGTTGTCGATGTGGTGAACAGCGACCCCGATGAATTGCGTTTTGACTATATAGCCGTGCCGCATGCGCACTTTCAGTGTCGCTGCTGCCACAAAATAATAGATGTGGATGTCGATATGGCTTCGTTGCCGCATCCCGAATCGGAGATGTTCGTCATCGACAACGTAAGTCTGTACTACGACGGCCTCTGCGCCGACTGCCTCAAGAAAAGCAAACAATAACCAATAACAAACCAACAACTAAACTAAAAACCAAACCGTTATGAAAGATCTCAAAGGAACCAAGACCGAGAAGAACCTCATGGAAGCCTTCGCAGGCGAATCACAGGCTCGCAACAAGTACACCTACTATGCATCGAAGGCTCGCAAGGAAGGCTACGAACAAATCGCCGCTCTCTTTGAAGAGACTGCCAACAACGAAAAGGAGCATGCCAAGCTTTGGTTCAAGTATCTCCACGAAGGCGAAGTGCCCGACACCATGACTAATCTCCGCGATGCAGCCGAAGGCGAGAACTTTGAATGGACCGATATGTACGACCGTATGGCCAAAGAAGCCGAAGAAGAAGGCTTTACCCAGCTCGCCGCTCGCTTCCGTATGGTAGGTGCTATCGAACGCCACCACGAAGAACGCTATCGTCGTCTGCTTCAGAATATCGAAGAAGGCATCGTATTCTCGCGCGAAGGCGACACCGTGTGGATTTGCCGCAACTGCGGTCACGTTGTAATCGGCAAGAAGGCACCGGGTATGTGTCCCGTATGCAACCACCCGCAGAGCTACTTCGAAATGCAAGCCACTAACTTCTGATTCACATCACACACATTCTCAAAGTTCAACTCTAACTTATAGATTCACTGATTAAAGTCGACCTGGCCGCGTCATTACGACGCAGCCAGGTCTTAGCTTTGATACCAATACTTTATATTGTTATTTTAGGCGATGCAGCGGGCACATTATCAAGTTCCCGTCGTCATCTCGCAAATGCATACCGTTGCCGAGGCAATACCGAAAATATTTGCAGTCTGCGCATTCGCCGCGGCTGCGCATCCATTCGCGATTGCGATACGCTTCGTAGCGTGTGTTCCACACGTCCATGAACTTGTCGCAGTAGATATTGCCCTGATGATAATTTGAGCGAATGCTGGCGCATGCCGATATACTACCGTCGACAAGCACCGAACCGACAATAAGTCCGGCATGGCAGCGGAACAGGTTGTCGCGTATATCGCCTTCGTAGTTGCCCATAAATCCCTCGCAGCCGTAACTGCAATGGATTGCCCCTTCGCAGCGTGTCTGCTTTATGAATTCCAATATGCCGCGATACTGTTCCGGCTGCAGGCGCATATCCGGGTCTTCGGCTGCGCGGCCGACCGGGAACACGGACAATAAGCGCCAGCGCTTCACGCCCTTGCCAATAAGAAATCGTTTTATCGATTCGAGATGCGGATAGTTGCGTCGGTTGACGCACGTGACTATATCGAACTTG
This sequence comes from uncultured Bacteroidales bacterium, assembly GCA_937995285.1. Lineage (GTDB taxonomy): Bacteria > Bacteroidota > Bacteroidia > Bacteroidales > Muribaculaceae > CAG-873. Next base: position 9,412 of record CALKKU010000003.1, read on the forward strand.
ATTTCCGGATGAGCCACAAGCATATCAATTGCCTGAGACACGTGCTCGAAACTGTGAGTGTTGCCTCGCATCCAATTATGTTCGTCACCGAGGCCGTCCATACTGACAGCCATTGTGTGCAGGCCTGCGCGCAGCAAAGAATCGAATTTTTCAGGAGTCAAGGCCAGCGCATTGGTCACCATTCCCCACGGGAAGCCCTTCTCGTAGATAGCCGCACCGCACTCGGCAATGTCATCTCGCATCAGCGGCTCGCCGCCTGTGATGATGACAAACACGCGATGAGGGTCGGTGTGCTCTTTCACATTGTCAAGAACACCGAGAAAGTCGGCAAGCGGCATATCCCGTGATTCGGCCTTTACCTTGCAGTCGCTGCCGCAGTGTCGGCAATTCAGGTTGCAACGCAGCGTGCATTCCCAGAAAAGCTGCCGCAGAGGATGCTCCTCGGCCAATATGGCCGTTGACTTGCGCCATAATTCCAACGCCAACCTGCGTCGCAGCGACAGCGGCTCCACCTTTGTCATAGGAATACGGTTAGATAGAATTGTCGATTATTTCTTTTTGAGGACCTTGTTGGCGGTGACCACAAAGGAGCCCGACGACCAGCCTTCACCTTTCTTCACCTTCTTTACTGCCATATCCTCACTCCACGTGGTGTCATTGGCATATACGCCCGACTCATCTTCGTAGGTTACGATCAGTTGTCCGTTCTTAATTCTTCGGGTAATGTCAGGGTCATCGGCTTCTTCTGTGGTATACTCTCCTGAGGCGTCGGTATAAGTCGTATTAATGTCATAATTATGTTCTTTGTCAGCCCAATAATGAGTGGTGACTTTAACGGACTTGACAGGCGTACCGTCCTCAGCGGTGACTTTGCCTTTGACTTGGTAGTCGCTTGTAGGTGTGCCGTATTCAAGTTCGACTCCACCTTCGTCGCACGAGGAGAAGCCCAACAGCGACAGAGCCGCCATAATCGTTGTGTTGAGCAGTCGATTAATTTTCGCTTTCATAAGTTTGTCGCGTTATGTATTAATACTTTATGATGTTGCAAAAGTATAAAAGTTAATCCTCCCGACAATCGTCGATTGCAATAATTTATGTTAACGACAGAAAAAATTTAGACGAGGTATTTGTAGTATGATGACGTTGCATTAACTTTGTACTAACAAAATTGTTAAACCAAATTGTTTGTAGATGTATGACAGATATTAAACCCGAACAACAATCCACTGAAAGCCGTATATTGCAGGCTGCTGAGGAGGAATTTATGGCCAAAGGACTTGAAGGTGCACGAACCACAACGATTGCCGAGCGTGCCGGGGTGACTCATGCCATGCTTCACTATTATTTCCGCACCAAGAAGATGCTTTTCGAAAAAATCATTTCCGAAAAGATGCGCGAAGTCGGCAACATCATGTCCACCATATTCGTTGAAGGTGACATGCCGCTTGAGGAGCGCGTACGTCGTGGCGTCGAACGTCATTTCGACTTTGTGGCAGCCAATCCCGACTTGCCTCGGTTTATAGTTCAGGAGGTTTACTCGCATCCCGAACACAGTGCGGCTATGCAATCTCAACTGTCGGCAATGGCTGCCGAAATGCTTGGCAATATGCAGAAGAATATCGATGAAAGTGCCGAGGCCGGACTTACCGCCCGGATTGATGCGCGTATGCTGATCCTCGACATAGTGTCACTTAATATCTTCACATTCATTTGCTTCCCGATCGCGCAGCCGATGCTTGGCGACCTTGCAGCCGATCGCGAGGCATTTCTGGCACAACGCAAGGCTGAAAACGTTGAGGTAATAATGCGCCGTATCAAAAAAATATAATCATATGAAGCGAATAATCATAACACTGATTGCAGCCTTTGCGGCCTTAGCACCGCTGCGAGCAATAACGCTCGACGAGTGCATCGACAAGGCTCGCGCCAACTATCCGCTGATCAAGCGCTATGCCTTGATTGATAACACTGCCGATATAGACCTCTCCGACGTCAACAAGTCGTGGCTTCCGCGAGTATGCGCGTACGCACAGGCCACCGTGCAGAATCATGTCCCGGGATTCCCGGACAATATGCAAGCGATGTTCTCCAATATGGGCGTCGAATTTCAAGGCCTTCGCAAGGATCAATATAAAATCGGCGTTGACGTAAACCAGACGATATGGGATGGTGGCAAATCAAAGGCCGACCGCGACATTACTCGCGCCGATGCTTTGGCTCAGACAGCCGCCAATGATGTCGGGCTTTATGCCGTGGCCGAGCGAGTTCAAAATATTTATTTTGCAATACTGCTTACTGAAGCGCAGGTGGAGCAATGTCGACTAACAACAGGCTTGCTTACAAGCAATCTCGACCGCTTGCATTCGATGCAGACCAACGGCACCGCCATGCAGTGCGATGTAGATGCCGTTGAAGCAGAATTGCTGACGGTGAAGCAGAACACCGTGCGCTTGCAAGGCATGGCCGACGGCTACCGCCGGATTCTCGAATATTTCATCGGCGAACCGCTGTCTGAAGTGATTCTCGAATGTCCGTCGCCCGATTTCCCCGAGAACTTGCAATCAGCCCGACCCGAATTGGCGCAGTTTGATGCGCAACTTGCGACAATCGAAAGCCAACGCCGCTCTGTAAGCGTAGCGACTATGCCGCATATAGGTCTGTTTGCGCAAGCCTATTACGGCTATCCGGGCTTCGACTACTTCAACAGTATGATGTCGCGCGACTGGTCGTTCAACGTTATGGCCGGTGTGAAGGTGTCGTGGACAATCGATGCGTTCTACAACAAGAAAAATCGCCTGAACAAACTCTCCGTGGCAAGTGCCGAAGTGGAGAATGCCCGCGAGGTGTTCCGCTTCAACACAGATATGGCCGCAATACAACAGCAGGCCGACATCGACCGACAGCAGGCAGTCATAGGCGAAGACGCACGCATCGTGGAGCTGCGAGCATCGGTGCGCCGCGCTGCCGAATCGCGCCTTGCCAACGGTATTATTGACACTACCGACCTCCTCGGCAAGATTACCGATGAAGCCACGGCCGGCGTCAACTCAGCATATCATCGTATAGAATTAGTTAAAACCATATATCAACTCAAATTCACCCTCAATCAATAATAACCGCAATGAAAAAGATAATAACGACCATATGCCTTGCTGCGGCTCTCACAGCATGCAACTCCGAACCTCAATACGATGCCACCGGCATATTTGAAGCGACAACCGTAACAGTATCGGCTGAAGTACCCGGTAAAATTATTGCGCTCGACATCGAAGAAGGCGACACGGTCACTGCCGATTCCGAACTCGGCGCAATCGACACCACAACGCTCGTGCTGCAACGCAAGCAACTCCAAAGTCAGATGTCGGCGATAGAAAACTCGCGTCCCGACGTCGGCAAACAAATCGAAAGTCTGCGCCGCCAGATTGCCCAACAGCAACATGAATGCACCCGCATCTCTAATTTGCTCAAGGACGGAGCAGCGACCCGCAAGCAGGCCGACGATGCCGAAGCGATACTTGGAATCCTTAACGGACAGATGGATGCCTTGCTGTCGTCGCTCGGCAAGAATACAGCCTCGCTGAGCGATAACGCCGTGGCGGTGAACTACCAGATCGAACAAATCGACGATCGTATAAATAAAAGTCGCATCACAGCACCGATCACGGGAACAGTTCTTGTCAAGTATTCCGAACCGGGCGAATTTGCTCAGGCAGGTCGCCAACTTTTCAAGTTGGCCGATATGAACGATGTGTACATTCGCGCATATTTCACCTCGGAGCAATTGGCGTCGATCCGACTTGGCCAATCCGTGACGGTGGTGGCTGATTTCGGCGGCAATGAGCACTTCGACTATCCAGGTACAATAACGTGGATTGCCGAGGAAAGTGAATTTACGCCCAAGAACATCCAGACCAATGATTCGCGAGCCAACCTCGTCTATGCAGTCAAAATCAAAGTCGCTAACGACGGGCGTCTTAAACTCGGAATGTACGGCGGAGTGAAGTTATGAATGCCATAGAAATAGACAATGTCGCCAAGTCGTACGGCTCTGTAAAAGCACTCGACGGCATATCGCTGTCGGTGGCGGAATCCGAACTGTTCGGACTTATCGGACCCGACGGCGCCGGCAAGACGACATTGTTCCGCATACTTACCACGTTGCTCAACGCCGACAGCGGCACGGCATCGGTAGCAGGAATAGATGTACGACAGCGCTATCGCGATATTCGCGCGGTTGTCGGCTATATGCCGGGGCGTTTTTCGCTATACCCCGATTTGTCGGTGGAGGAAAATATCAATTTCTTTGCCT
>CALKKU010000004.1 GCA_937995285.1 uncultured Bacteroidales bacterium
TCAGATGTGTATAAGAGACAGGTGCTCAGCGCTTCCTGTCGCAGCCGTTCCACGTGGCCGAACAGTTCACCGGCCTTCCCGGCGTGATGGTTCCGCTGAGTGAGACAATCCGCGGCTTCAAGATGATTCTGAGCGGCGAAATGGATCAATATCCCGAACAGGCGTTCCTCAACGTCGGCACCATCGACGATGCCATCGAGAAGGGTAAACGTCTGCTCGCCGAAGTTAAATAAGATTATTCGGTAGTTTTAATTAAAGTAAACAATCACAGATATGACACTCAAGATTATATCGGCTGAAGAAGTTGTCTTTGAAGGCGAAGTGACTTCGGTGACACTCCCGGGCGTGCTCGGACTGTTCACCGTACTCAACAACCACGCTTCGCTTGTGTCGACTCTTGTCGAGGGCGACATCACCTACACGGGCGATGATTCAGTGACATCGAGCCGGCACATAACCGGCGGCCTTGCCGATATAGATAACAACGTCGTGTCGGTGTGCCTATATTAACTCTCGCTCAATGACTCGCTATATTCACATATTCATATTGGCGCTGACGGCCTTGTTCGTCGCTCCTTTCAGCGCGTGCGCTGCGGAGTCGGAGGAAGGCAACGGCGAGATTAATGCCAAAGAAATAATTTTCGAACACCTTGGCGATGGCTACGGATGGGAAGTCCCGTTCAACCATCACAAGCGTATTCCTCTGCCCGTGATAGTGTGGGGCACTGATGGTCTGCATTGCTTCTCTTCGGCGCGTGTTACCGAAGGTGAGGCCTATACCGACGGCGATGCCACATTCAAAATTGCCGGCAAGGATAGCGCCTACAAAGGCAAGGTGGTCGAAGTGGTCGACGGAGCGGAAGTCCGCCCGGTCGATCTGTCGATTACCAAGAATGTGTTGGCCCTGATGATTACACTCGTCATCGTCATTGGCTTGATGCTGTGGCTCGCTTCGTTCCATCGCAAGCATCCCTACAAAGCACCTCGCAAGGGCCTCGGCGCAGTTGAAGTAGCAGTGACATACATCTACGACGGTGTGGTGAAATCGATTCTCGGACACAATGCCAAGCGCTTCGCACCGTATCTGATGACCGTGTTCTTCTTCATCCTTGTGATGAACCTTCTCGGCCTCATCGTGATATTCCCCGGCGGTGCAAACCTCACCGGCAATATCAGCGTCACACTTACCCTGGCCTTGATGACATTTTTGATGACCAACCTCTTTGGCAACAAGCACTACTGGAAGGACATCTTTTGGCCCGATGTGCCCATCTGGCTCAAGTGTCCCGTGCCCATCATGCAATTCATCGAAGTGTTCGGTATCTTCACAAAGCCCGCAGCGCTCACAGTGCGTCTGTTGGCCAATATGATGGGCGGACACATGATCGTGATGGTGCTCACTCTGCTGATATTCATCTTTGCCGCATTCAGCCCCGCTATCGGAGCGGCGACATCGGTGGTGTCGGTTCTCTTCTCCATATTTATGTTGCTTATCGACGTTCTCGTAAGTTTCATTCAGGCATACGTATTCACGATGCTTTCGGCAATCTTCATCTCACTCGCTCACGAGCATGAGGAAGAACACGAAGATGCAGTCGAGGCAGCCGAAGCGGCATAATCACAAAATTGATAATAAAATAACTAAATAAACAAACACTCTTAAAACTTACAACTATGTTAGGTCTTTTAGCAGAACTTTCACTCAATGGCATTGGCGCTGCTTTCGGCGCAGGTATTGCAGCCGTAGGTGCAGGCCTCGGTATCGGTAAAATCGGTGGCTCGGCTATGGAAGCCATCGCTCGTCAGCCCGAAGCTGCCGGCGACATCCGCAGCAGCATGATCGTCATTGCAGCCCTTATCGAAGGTGTTGCTCTCTTCGCTGTCATCGTTTGCGTTCTCGCTCTCTTCGTTTAATATTGTAACACTCGCTTTTTCCCGACAATGGAACTATTCACCCCTGACTTCGGCCTCGTCTTCTGGATGTTTCTATCCTTCGCCGTCCTCTTCTTCATCCTGTGGAAGTGGGCCTGGCCGGTAATCCTGAAGGCTGTAGACAGTCGTGCCGAACTCATCGACAAGGGAGTGGAATATGCCCAAAGTGCCAAGCGCCAACTCGACAACGCCCGCCAATCGGCCGAAGAAGTCATCAATGAAGCCCGCCGTCAGCAGGCCGATATGATGCGCGAAGCCGATCGCATCAAGACTCAGATGATCGAAGATGCTCGCGTGTCGGCTCAGGCCGAGGCACAGAAAGTGATGGACAGTGCCAAGTTACAAATTGAACAACAGCAAAAGGAAGCACAACTTCAATTCCGCAACCAAGTCAGTGAGTTTGCCCTCGAAATCGCATCGAAGGTCGTAAAAGATCGTCTCAGCGACGACAAGGAACAGACACGACTTGTAAATACATTGCTCGACGAAATCGAACACAAGCAATAACCCCTCGACCGATCCTGAAATGAACGAAGGACTTATACCGAGCCGATATGCGCGTGCACTCTACAAGGTTGACTTGGAGCGCCGCTCGGCTGCGCATACTTACGAACTCATGAAGTCGCTGTCGGCTGCTTTCGCAGCCAACGGCGGCCTCAGGGATATGGTCACCAATCCCTTTGTCGACTCTGCGGATAAAACACGGATTGTCGCCACTGCCGCCGGTGCCACAGCCGACGACACAACATTCGGTGACTTTCTTACCCTCCTGGTCGACAAGCGCCGTATCGATATGGTGCAGCAGATGGCTCTCGCCTATCTCGACATCTATCGCAAGGCCAATAACATCAAGCGAGTGGAAGTGGTGTCGGCCGCGCCGTTGGCCGACGACGTTCTCGATCGTATTCGCCGCATCGTGGCAGGTGAACTTGCCGGAGCCTCGATGGAATTTACGACTTCCGTCGACTCTTCGCTCATCGGCGGTTTTATTGTCAATATCGACAATGAACGCCTCGACGCCTCGATGCGCAACCGACTTAAAGAATTGCGACTTTCACTCTTAAATTAGTATTAACAACACCGCTATTTGCCCACAATGATAAATCCAAGCGAGATTTCTGAAGTCTTAAAACAGCAACTCGAAAGCGTAAATACGAAGATCGACTTTCAGGAGGTCGGCTCGACCCTTGATGTCGGCGACGGCGTGGCTCACGTCTACGGCCTCGACAACGTGTGCGCCAACGAGATTGTGGAATTTGAAAATGGCGTGAAAGGCGTGGCGCTCAACCTCGAAGAGAGCAATGTGGGTGTCATCCTCCTCAACAACGTCAACAAAGTCACCGAAGGCATGAGTGTGCGTCGAACAGGCGAAATCGCTTCAATCCCTGTGGGCGAAGGTCTGCTCGGACGTGTCATCAACGTCCTCGGTGAAGCAATAGACGGCCGTGGCCCGATCGAAGGCGACCTTCTCCGTCTGCCTCTCGAACGCAAGGCTCCCGGCGTTATCTATCGTCAGCCCGTCAACCAGCCGCTCCAGACCGGTATAAAGGCTGTCGACTCTATGGTGCCCATCGGTCGCGGTCAGCGCGAACTTATCATCGGCGACCGCCAGATCGGTAAGACCGCTATCGCCATCGACACCATCATCAACCAACGTAAAAACTTTGAAGAAGGCAAGCCCGTATATTGCATCTATGTAGCCATCGGCCAGAAGGCATCGTCGATTGCCGCTACTGTCGAGACCCTGCGCAAGTACGGCGCTATGGACTACACCGTAGTCGTTGCCGCATCGGCTTCCGATTCGGCTTCGATGCGCTACTATTCGCCTTTCGCCGGCGTAGCAATCGGTGAGTACTTCCGCGATACCGGCCGCGACGCCCTCATCGTCTACGACGACCTCTCGAAGCAGGCTGTCGCCTACCGTGAGATTTCGCTGATTTTGAAGCGTCCTTCGGGTCGTGAAGCATATCCGGGTGATATCTTCTACCTGCACTCGCGTCTGCTCGAACGTGCCGCCAAGATTATCGACAACCAGGAAATCGCATCGCACATGAACGACCTCCCCGCCGTACTTCGCCCGATGGTGAAAGGTGGCGGTTCGCTCACCGCGCTTCCTATCATCGAGACACAGGCCGGCGACGTATCGGCATACATTCCTACCAACGTAATTTCAATTACCGACGGTCAGATTTACCTCGAATCGGCATTGTTCAATCGCGGTATTCGTCCGGCTATCAACGTAGGTATCTCAGTGTCGCGTGTTGGTGGTAACGCTCAGATCAAGTCGATGAAGAAAGTGGCCGGTACACTGAAAATCGACCAGGCTCAGTTCCGCGAACTTGAATCATTTACCAAGTTCGGCGGCGACATCGATGCCGTCACAGCTCGTGTGATCGACAAGGGTCGCAAGAACGAACGTCTGCTCATCCAGCCCCAGTATCGCCCCGTTCCAGTGGCCGAACAGGTCGCAGAAATCTACTGCGGCGTCAATGGCTTGCTCGAACGAGTGCCCATCGACAAAGTTCATGAATTTGAGAAACAGTTTGTGCAGTTGCTTCAGACCAAGTACCCCGAGGCTCTGAACACAATCGCGCAAGGCAAACTTACCGACGAAGTGACAGCCGCCATCACCGAGGCCGCCAACCAAATCGCCGGTCAGTTCTGATTATAACAGTAAAGCGTCAATGGCAACATTAAGAGAACTTAAAGGACGAATCGGGTCGGTAGCCTCTTCCGAGAAGATTACCGGAGCGATGAAGATGATATCTTCGGCCAAGATGCACAAGGCCGAAGGTGCTCTGCGTCGTCTCAAGCCATATCGTTCCAACATAGAGTCGATTATCGGCAACCTGCTTTCGGCGGATGCCGCTTTCACGTCACCGCTTACCGAGGTTCGTCCCGTCGAACATGTCACACTCGTGGTGCTCGGCAGTGATGACGGCCTGTGTGGCGCTTACAACGTCAACTTGGCTAAATTCCTCGGCACTCACATCGAAGAACTCCGTGCATCTTACGGCGACAAGGTGTCGCTGACACTCGTGCCGGTAGGTCGCAAGATGGCCAAAGCGGTCACACGTTACAAGGATGTTGTCTCAATTGTCGAGCCGCAGGGCGTTGACAGCAAGAGCGACGGCGCTGCCGTGAAGGCTTTCGAGGCTTCGCTGCGCGACGACTTCCTTGCCGGACGTACCGATATTGTCGAGGTTGTGTATATGAACTACCGCAGTGCCGGTCGACAAATCGCAACGGCCGATCGTTTGCTGCCGTTGTCGCCCGACGCCTTCCAAGGAGTGGGGGACAAGTCGCAGTCGGCGCGTCCCTACCTGTTCGAGCCTGATGCCGGCAGCATTTTCAGCACCGTGCTTCCGATGTACCTGCTTGCAGTGACACAGGAAGTATTTGTTGAAAATCGCGCTTCGGAGCAGGCTGCCCGCGTTATGGCCATGCAAGCAGCCAACGACAATGCCAAGAAGTTGCTCGATCAACTGCGCCTCGAATACAACAAACTTCGACAACAATCCATCACCACCGAGCTGCTCGACATCGTCGGCGGCCAAGTGCGTGAGTAAACCGATAAAATTATCATTAACTGACAATTACGTCGCAACGATAACAATAACAAACAATCAATGGGTAGTGTAAAAGACTATTTTTCATCATTGGGCTCGGGTATCTCCTCGCTGCTTAAAGGTATGCAAGTTACCGGCAAGGAATTCCTGACTCCCAAGATTACAGAACGTTATCCCGAAGATCGTGAGACATTCAAGTGGCCCGAACGTTTCCGTGCCGTCCTTGAACTCATCTACGACGAAGAGGGTAATCACAAATGTATCGCCTGTGGCACCTGCGAGCGCAACTGCCCCAACGGCACCATCACAGTAGAGTCGAAAATGGTCGATACACCGGCCGGAACGAAGAAGAAAAAACTCGCCAAGTACATTTATGACCTTGGCAGTTGCACATTCTGCCAGTTGTGCGTCACCTCGTGCCCCACACAGGCGCTTCGCTTCAACAACGACTTCGAACAGGCCGTATTCACCCGTTCAAAACTCGTAAAACAACTCAACTATCTTCCCGAGAAGCCCGAACCCGAGCTTACCGAAGAGCAGAAGGCCAAGATTGCCGCCGAGCGCGAAGCCAAGATTGCCGCTGCTAAGGCTGCCGCCGCTGCCAAGAAAGCAGCTGAAGCGGCCGGCGCAACCGCTGCGCCGGCCGATGCCGCTCCTGCAGCCAAGACTGCCGCAGCTCCGGTCAACGATGCAGCTGCAAAGGCTCTCGCCGCTGCTAAGGGCGACCCCGAAAAGGAAGCAAAAATTCGCGCCGCCCTCGAAAAGGCCGCCGCTCTCAAAGCCCAACGCGAAGCCGCCAAGGGCAACAACCCTGAATAATTATAACAATAAACCAATATGGAATCAGTAGGAAGTATTATCCTGTATGTGATTGTCGTTTGCGCGATGATCATCTTCTCGGTGCTTGCTGTGACAACGCGCAAGATACTCCGTGCTGCTACCTACCTGCTTTTCACCCTCTTTGCTGCTGCTGTAGTCTACTTTATGCTCGACTATCAGTTCCTCGGTGCAGTTCAGATCGCGGTGTATGCCGGTGGTATAGTGGTGCTGTTTGTCTTTGCGATTCTGCTCACATCGCACCCCGGACACAGCTCCGAACCCTTGGCTTCGAAGCGTCGTGTCATGGGGCTTGTGGCAGCACTCGCCATGCTCGTCGTTACAGGCTGGTCGTTGCTCATTCGCTGCAACCTGTTTGTAGCCAAGCCCGCAATGGAAGCACCCACAATGAATCAGATTGGCAATGCCTTGATGCAGACCGGTCACGGCCAGTATCTGCTCCCCTTCGAGGCTGTCAGTGTGTTGTTACTCGCATGTATCATCGGTGGCATCGTAGTTGCCCGTAAACGTTAATCGGCTATGGAACTTCAAGCAATTTACTACCTTATTCCGTCGCTGATAATGTTCTGCTGCGGTCTCTACGGCTTCATCACTCGTCGCAATATGATTGCAATGCTTATTTCGCTCGAACTGATGCTCAATGCCGTCGATATGAACTTTGTGGTATTCAACCGTTTCCTCTATCCCGAGCAGATGGAAGGTATGTTCTTCACACTCTTTGCCATCGCCATCGCGGCTGCTGAAACGGCGCTCGCCATCGCTATTATTATTAATGTGTTCCGCTCGGTCAACAACATCGACGTCCGTGAACTTAATCAAATGAAATTCTGACGGCTATGAGCATTACCTTACCACTTCTTATCCTGGCCATTCCCCTGGCGATGTTCCTTCTGTTGGGCATCGGCGGTCCCAAGATGAGCCATAAACTTGCCGGTACACTCGGTACACTCGGGATGGGTACCGTGCTGGTAATTTCGTATATCACTGCCATCACTTACTTCTTCGATCCCGCTTTCGTCAGCGAGGCCGGCGAACGTCTGCAACACGTTGTGTTCAACTTCGAGTGGTTGGCATTCACCAAGAATCTCGTCATCTCCCTGGGCTTCATGCTCGATCCTATCTCGGCATTGATGCTCATCGTTATCCCGACGATTTCGTTTATGGTACACCTTTATTCACTCGGCTACATGCACGGTGAAAAAGGCTTCCAGCGCTACTACGCATTCCTGTCGCTCTTCAGCTTCTCGATGCTCGGTCTGGTCGTTGCCACCAACATCTTCCAGATGTACATCTTCTGGGAGCTTGTGGGTGCATCGTCCTACCTGCTCATCGGTTTCTACTACACTCGCCACTCGGCAGTGTCGGCGTCGAAGAAAGCGTTTATCGTCACCCGTTTTGCCGACTTGGGCTTCCTCATCGGTATTCTCGTACTGAGCTACTACACTCAGACATTCGACTTCATCACTCTTACCTCTGATCCGCAGTCGGTACTCGCCTCAGTCGGCGGTGCCACATTCATGGGCGCTTCGGTCCTCACATGGGCTTTGGTACTCATCTTCACGGGCGGTATGGGTAAGTCTGCTATGATGCCTCTCCACATTTGGCTTCCCGACGCAATGGAAGGCCCGACCCCTGTGTCGGCTCTTATACACGCTGCGACTATGGTCGTTGCCGGTGTGTTCCTGGTGGCTCGTATGTTCCCCGTGTATATGCTCGAAGGCAGTGCCACAACAATCATCGCCGTCGTAGGTGCTCTGACAGCGTTCTACGCAGCGATGGTGGCTTGCACACAGCTCGACATCAAGCGCGTGCTCGCGTTCTCAACCATTTCGCAGATCGCGTTTATGATGGTATCGCTCGGTGTTGCATCGAACGGTGGCGGCGAAGTTTGCCACCACGGTCTCGGCTACATGGCTTCGATGTTCCACCTGTTTACACATGCTATGTTCAAGGCATTGCTCTTCCTCGGTGCAGGTGCCCTCATCCACGCCGTTCACTCCAACGACTACACGGCCATGGGCGGCCTCCGCAAGTATATGCCCATCACCCACTGGACATTCCTTATCGGTTGCTTGGCCATCGCAGGTATTCCTCCCTTCTCGGGTTTCTTCTCGAAGGATGAAATTCTGTCGGCCGCTTATGCCTGGAGCCCCTATATGGGTATGTGGATGACAATGGTTGCCGCTCTCACAGCATTCTATATGTTCCGTCTCTACTTCCTCATCTTCTGGTGGAAGGAACACGATTGTTCGCACCACACTCCCCACGAAGCTCCCGTCACAATGACACTGCCCTTGGTATTCCTTGCAGCGGTATCGGTCGTTGCCGGCTTCATCCCCTTCGGACACTTCGTCACCTGGAATCGTCTTCCCTACGACATTCATCTCGATCCGACAATCGCTATCTCGTCGGTGGTTATCGCCGTCGTTGCAATTGTTGCAGCCATGATGATGTATCGTCGCGAGAACGGTGTCCCCGCCAAGTTCAAGAATGCGGTGCCCGCTCTCTGGGACTGGTGCTACCACCGTTTCTACTGGGACGAACTCTATATGTTCATCACACACAAGATTATCTTCAACAGCGTATGCCGCCCGTTGGCATGGTTCGACCGTCACATCATCGACGGTACCATGGATTCGTTTGCCAAGGTCACAAACAGCGCTTCCAATGCTGTCAAAGGCTTGCAGTCGGGTCAGGTTCAGACTTACGTTTGGGTCTATATCATCGGCGCATTGCTCCTCGGAGGTGTCACAGTGCTGTGTCTTCTTTAATCATTGAGCCTATCAATCTCGAAAAAAGTATTAAGACATGTTTTCAAATATATTAATCTACTTTGTAGTCATTCCTCTGTTGATGCTCGGCGGCCTCGCGCTTTGCCGCAACATCAAGCAGATCCGGACTGTCGCAGTTGTTGGCTCAATCGGCCTGATAGCACTCTCTATCGTGGTGCTGCTTCAGTACCTCGGAATGCGCCAGGCGGGCAACACCGATCCGATGCTCTTCGTCGATTCGTGGACATGGTTCAAACCGCTCAACATCCACCTCGCTGTAGGCGTCGACGGCATTTCGATTGCCATGTTGCTCCTCTCGTCAGTGATTGTCTTCGCAGGTTCGTTCGCCTCGTGGACAATCCGGCAACCTAAAGAATTTTTCCTTTGGCTCATCCTTCTGAGCACAGGTGTATTCGGTTTCTTCATCTCCATCGACATGTTCACCATGTTTATGTTCTATGAAGTCGCTCTTATTCCCATGTACCTCCTCATCGGCGTATGGGGCTCGGGCAACAAGAACTACTCGGCTATGAAGCTTACCCTGATGCTTATGGGCGGCTCGGCATTCCTGATGCTCGGCCTCATCGGTATCTACTACCATTCGGCACCCGAAGGTCAACCTCTCACATGGAACCTGCTCGAAATCGTCAATAACGCTGCAATTCCTCACGGATGGCAGTCGTTCCTCTTCCCGATGACATTCGTCGGCTTCGGCGTTCTCGGTGCAATGTTCCCCTTCCACACATGGTCGCCCGACGGTCACGCTTCGGCGCCCACGGCAGTGTCAATGCTCCACGCAGGCGTGCTTATGAAGCTCGGCGGTTACGGCTGCTTCCGCGTGGCTATCTACACCATGCCTCAGGCCGCTCACGAACTCTCGTGGATATTCTTGATTCTGACAGGTATCTCGGTCGTTTACGGTGCGTTCTGCGCATGTGTCAAGACCGACCTCAAGTACATCAACGCCTATTCTTCGGTAAGCCACTGCGGCCTGGTGCTCTTCGCCATCCTTATGCTTAACGAGACTGCGATGACCGGCGCAATCATGCAGATGCTCTCGCACGGCTTGATGACAGCCCTCTTCTTCGCACTCATCGGTATGATTTACGGTCGTACACACACTCGCGAAATCACCAAGATGGGCGGTATGATGCAGATCATGCCTTACCTCTCGGTTTGCTACGTGATTGCCGGTATGGCATCGCTCGGTCTTCCCGGCCTCAGCGGTTTCGTTGCCGAAATGACAGTGTTCGTAGGTTCGTTCAAAGCCGGTATGGCCGACTTCCTTGCCGGCAACGGTTCGCTCCGCCTCGTGTTCACGCTCGTGGCTTGCTGCTCGATCGTAATCACTGCTGTCTATATCCTTCGTGTTGTGGGTAAGCTGCTCTTCGGTCCGGTTCAGGACGAACACCACCGTCAGCTCACCGATGCTACATGGTGGGAACGCCTCTCCACCGTCACCCTCATCGTGTGCGTGGCAGGTATCGGTTGCTTCCCCAACTTCTTCAACCATTTGATTAACTTCACATTCAAGCCCGAAATCTTCGCGGTGCTTGGCATGAACTAAACCATAGATTATACAATGGACTACTCTCAATTCTTAGCAATGAAGCAGGAAATCGCACTGCTGGTCGTTTTCCTGTTGGTGTTCCTCTATGACACATTCATGCCCCGCAGCACCCAGAAAGGGCTGCCGGTGTTCACCACGGTGCTGATGCTCATCACCACCGTAGCCGGATGCTTCTCGTGCTGCCTCGGCTCGTCGGAGACGGTATCGGCATTCGCCGGTATGTACGAAACCGCGCCCGTGATTTCGGCCATCAAGAACATCCTCAACATCGGTGTCGTCATAGTACTCATCCAATCGATTAAGTGGGCCAACGGCGAACTGATGATTATGCGTCGCGGCGAGTTCTACGAGTTGTTGCTCGTGACACTGTTCGGTATGTACCTTATGGTATCAGCCCGCCACTTCCTCGTATTCATCATCGGCCTCGAAAGCGCATCGCTCCCCTTGGCTGCGATGGTCGCATTCGACAAGAACCGTTATGAAAGCCACGAAGCCGCAGTCAAGTATATGCTTACGGCAGTGTTCTCGTCGGCAGTGTTCATGATGGGACTTTCGTTCGTGTACGCTCTGAGCGGCTCGCTCTACTTCAATGAAATCTACTTCGCTATCGCAGGTCATCAGTCGGTACTGCTTATCGTCGCCTTGGCTTTCGTGATTTCAGGTATCGGTTTCAAGTTGTCGCTCGTGCCTTTCCACCTCTGGACAGCCGACGTTTACCAAGGTGCTCCCACCTCGGTGACATCTTACCTCTCGGTTATCTCCAAGGGCGCGGCTGCATTTGCCTTCCTTGTGGTACTCGTACAAGTGTTCGGCGCTATTTACAGCTACGTATGGGAATGGATGCTTTACGCACTCATCATCCTCACAATCACTCTCGGTAACTTGTTCGCAATCCGCCAGCGCAACATGAAGCGCTTCCTCGCGTTCTCTTCGATTTCGCAGGCAGGCTACATCATGCTCGGCATCATTGCTTACAACTCGCTCGGCTTGGCTTCGATGATGTACTACATTCTCGTGTACATCTTCTCCAATCTTGCTGCCTTCGGTGTTATCGGTGCTATCGAGAATGCCACCGGCCGCGTGTCGATGGACGACTACAAGGGTCTTTACAAGACCAACCCTCGCCTGTCGTTCACTATGATGCTCGCAATGTTCTCCCTCGCAGGTATTCCTCCGTTTGCAGGCTTCTTCTCGAAGTTCTTCATCTTTACCGGAGCAATCAACCAGGGCAGCATCGCCATCTACGTGCTCGTGCTCATTGCGTTGATCAACACTATCGTTTCGCTCTATTACTATCTGCTCGTTGTCAAGGCAATGTTCATCAGCGAAGACGAATGTGTCATCGCCAACTTCCGCTCGTCGTGCGGCGAACGCATCGGTATGTGGATTGCAGTGTTCGGCATCATCTTCCTCGGCCTTCTCAGCTGCGTTTACGACAGTCTTATCGAGATTGCATCGACAAGCGAGATTGCCAACTTCTTCATCGGATAATATTTGTCCAATATATTTTGAGAGTGCCGCGGTTCGATTTCGAGCCGCGGCACTTTTATTGCGTGTGATAAAAATAGTTAAGCGACAGTTCGCTCCGAGTTACGGATTGTAAATAATTCGTATATTTGCACTATGTTACGGATAAAAGATATTTTCGGAGCGTGCATCGTGGCAGTGTCGGCATTGACGCTGTCATCGTGCGGTAAAAGCGGCGGCGACGAGCCTGTGCCGCCTACGCCTGTCGACCCCGTGTCGCGCACAGTTATTGTATATATGGTGGCTGCCAACAGTCTCGGCAATGCCTACGTTCAGTACGACGGCGTACTCCACGGCGCCGATACTCTCGACCTTCAGGAAATGGAACTTGCCGCCTCAAAGGGTGCTCTCGGCTCCGGCCGCTGGCTTGTGTTCCACGCCACTTACTCCGACTCGAAGTTGCTCGAACTCACATCTTCCGGGTTCAAGACACTCAAAACCTACGAGCAGGACTACGCCACGTCGGCATCGCGGATGAAGGAAGTCCTCGACGATGTGGATGCTCTTGCGCCGGCTTACAGCCACGGCATAGTGCTGTGGAGCCACGCCAACGGATGGCTCGAAGACGGTGATGCAGAAACAGCCACGGCATCGGCATCTTCACAGCGCGGCGACGTGTCGCCTCAGTCGTTCGGTCTGCACAGCGGTCATAAGATGAACGTAACCACACTCGCCGATGTGCTCCGTGGTCGTGACCTGGATTACATCTACTTCGATTGTTGCCTTATGGGTTCGGTGGAGGTTGCCTATCAGTTGCGCAACTGCGCCAAGTATATCGTCGCATCACCGTCCGAACTTCCACGTGGCGGTATGCCTTACGATCAAAACGTGTCGTGCCTCATCGACGGCTCGCGCGACGCTTTGGTTGATGCCGCCAAGAATACCTTCAATCTTTACGACGGCAAGACCGATCCGGAAGACCGTACAGCCACGATGTCGGTAATCGACACACAATATCTGCCGCAGCTCGCTTCGGCCACCGCAGAGATCTATATGCTCACCGATGCCGTGCATCCATATGCCGCCGCATCGCAGCGCGTAACCAACTACTACGGCTCGTCGCTGTCCTACCAGGCTAACTATCTCGACTTCGGTGAATACGTCAATGCTCTTATTGAAAGCGTCGGCCTGGAGCATAACAATGCCTTTGCCGATGCGATGTCGAAAGTAATCGTGTGGTCGAATGCCACTCCGTACCTGTGGAACAAGTGGCCGATATACACCGCCTCGGGCCTCTCGACACGTGTGTTCAACAGTGAGACGTCCATAACGTCCAACGGCTACGACCGACTTGATTGGACTGCGGATGTCGTAGTAAAACATTTCCCGGCATTGAGATAATTTGAGATAAAGCAATAGAAAATATTATATGTCTGTTCCATCGATTGACAGGTGAGATTGCCAACTTCTTCATCGGATAATATTTGTCCAATATATTTTGAGAGTGCC
>CALKKU010000005.1 GCA_937995285.1 uncultured Bacteroidales bacterium
TGTTATAGGTGTGAAGCCGGCGGAGGTGAAGAGCCAGCGAGATGGGAGGTTGTCGACGGAAACTGTGGCGGAGAGGCTGTGGAGATGCAATGTGGTGGCGGCGTAGTTGCACACGGCGGTGACTGCGGCTGACGCATAGCCGCGACGACGATGCTGAGGAGCTACGTAGATGCCGACTTCGGCAGAGCCTCGGGCAATGTCGATTGAAGTCAAATCAATGCAGCCGACTGCGCGGCGGTCATCGTGCCGCTCAATCACGAAGCGCATCTCCCCGGTGTGAGCCGAGTGAACATAACCGACTATATACTGCCACACGTCGAAGCGCGACACGCGGCACGGCCCGTCGTCGCATTCCCAACGCCACACGTCGTCGACATCGCCGAGGCGCGGCGGTCGCAAGTCAATCATCGGCAAGTTCTCCACAGCAGGCTGTTATTCTATCGGCCGACGCTCGTCGAGTGAACGCGCCAATGTGAGTTCATCGGTATATTCGATCTCATTGCCTATGGCAAGACCGCGTGCAGGACGGGTAATCGCCACAGCTGCATTGAGGTCGTGCAAACGGCGATAGATATAATAAGCCGTGGTGTCGCCCTCCATTGTGGGACTGAGGGCGAGTATCACCTCGCGCACATCCGTGCCCGATGCACGGCTGAGCAACGATTGTATTTCGAGGTCGGCAGGACCTATGCCGTCAATTGGCGAAATAAGTCCGCCGAGCACGTGATATACGCCACGATAACGATCGGTACGTTCAATAGCCGCTACCTCGGCAATAGACTCTACTACACATACAAGGGCATGGTCGCGCATCGGATTGGCACATATCTTGCATTCCTCATCATCGCAGATGTTGTGGCAAAGAGTGCAATAGCGCACATCGCGCCGCAACGATATGATCGACTGTCCGAGCGCGTCGGATTCGGTTTCGGGACGGCGTAACAGGTGCAGAGCAAAGCGCAATGCAGTCTTACGCCCTACCCCCGGCAGTCGCGATATTTCACGCACCGCATCTTCGAGCAACTTGGAATCGTATTCTTGTTCTATCATTATTTTCAATCATTAGTTATAGCGAGTTCCGACGGAGCGACACGTCTAAATCTCAAAGTCGCTTTCCAGTAAGGGAATGACAAAGTAAGCAAATCGCCTTCGACAACAGCACCCGAACCAAAAGTAACAAGTTGCCGGTCGGCCGTTATCCACGCGAGGTCGAAAGTGTTGTGAAACGTTGCAGGCGACATCGCGCCTTTAATCATCAACGGTGACCAAACGTCATCATCCGAAGGCAAGCCTGCGATATAAATTATTTCATACCGAGAGTCACGGCGCACGGTGGCCAACACATATTCTCCGCCAAGAGCGGCACGAAGCGGATCGGTATTGCGATCATAGTAGTGCCACAAGCCTTCACATTCATCGATCGACGCAGACAAGTATTCACAAAGGCTTTCATTGTCGGCAAAAGCGGCGAAACGCTTTGAAGCAAAGTAATCAATCAAAACATCGGTGCGAAGTATCTCATCGCGCGGCGCGGCATAGCCCTGAATACGCCCCGACAACGAAGTGTCGTAACCCACCGACATCGTTTCGAGAATCTGCGCACTACCTACTTGCAGCGATGCTCCGGTCGCGTTGACAAACAATTTTATCGACATTCCTATGCGGGAAATATCATCGGTCGACTTGTGGTCGGCAAGCAGTCGCGATGTTTCCACTGTCCGACGACCGGCGACAACGCGCCCGACTTTCAATTCGAGCTGTTCGCTGATACCGTCGAACGATGCCGCACCGGTACTCGACAATTCGGCAAACCGATAATTTGCCTCATCTGACATATTCCAACGCAACTGAATCGTGGATGCCGAGCTTCGCGGCTTTGCGCGGAAATGCACCTGCAACGCGTGCACATCGCCGTCAACGAGAGTATCCAACACACACTCGGCGCGGCCGACAAGCGCACATAAGGTAATGATTATCCAAACAGCAAGCGACCTCATCTATGAAGTTTTTCTTTTATTTCATCGACAAGCGACAACGGATCGGCCGTGTACGGAATGTGTGTCAATGGGAAGCCTCGACGTTCCATTCCACGCAGCCACGTGAGTTGGCGCTTGGCAAACTGATGAATAGCCGTCTCAAGGTCGGCGACCATTGAACCATAGTCGCGCAGGCCGATGAGATATTCGGTAACGAAGCGATATTCGAGACCATAATACATCAATTGTTCGGGCGTGACACCACTATCAAGCAGACGCTGTATTTCCGTCACCATACCATCGGCAAGGCGGCTGCGCAGGCGATTCGATATTCGCTCACGCCTCAAGTCACGCGGAATGTCGAGCACGTAGCAAGCTGTAGCCGAGCAACGAATCGGAGCACATTTCTCGGGGTGCGCATCGCAGTAGCGGGCAATCTCAATGGCTCGGATCACACGCTCGCGCTCGCATGTGTCAGTTGTGTTGTGCAGCGTGCGCATCTCCGACAGCATCGATGCCAGACGCTCGTCGGAAAGCGCCGCGAGGCTGTCGCGCAACTCGCCGTTCTCCGGAACATCAGGCATATTGTCACCACGAAGCAAGGCTTCTATGTACAATCCCGTGCCGCCGCAGACAATCGGTATGCGGCCGCGCGACGCAATATCGCGAATTGCTGCACGAGCGTCGCGAAGGAAATGGTGAAGATTGTATCGCTCACCGGCATCGGCTATGTCAATCAAGTGATACGGCACATCACCGTAATCTCCGAGGTCCTTACCGGTGCCGATGTCCATACCGCGATAGAACTGACGAGAATCGGCACTGACAATTTCTCCATCAAGGGCACTGGCGAGCTCGACCTGTC
>CALKKU010000006.1 GCA_937995285.1 uncultured Bacteroidales bacterium
CCCCCGCCTATGGCACATTTCGCCGCCCCGCATTAAAAAACAGCCTGCGGTGACGCCGCAGGCTGTTGCTGATTATGTCGGATGGGGATTATTCCCAGGTGAGGTTCCAGATCGACACGCGGTCTTTGTTGGCATCTGCGCCCGAGGGGCAGTTGTTGACAATCTTGATTTGGAAGCTGCCGCTGACGTTGAGGTCGAGGGCGAAGTCGTAGGCCGTCTTGGTGGTGAAGCTTGCCGGTTCAATCACCTTCTCGGCAACGACGTTGTCGCCTTGGAGAATCTGAACGGTGAAGCGGCACTTGGTGTCGCTGTAGGCGAGGCCGTAGTTGAACGTCAACTTCTTGATGCCGCCGGTGATGACGGGTGAGAGAAGTTCGCCCGGGGCGGATGTCTTGCCGTTGAGGGTCGGAGCGAGTGTCGAGGCATCGCCGATGAAAGCGAAGCGGGGATTCTGATCGGTACCACCCGATGCGAGGCCGCCGAGGATGTTGCAGTTGGTGGCGGTCCAGCCGGTCGAGTTGGTGTAAGTGCCGTACGACGACTTGGGAGTGCTGTTGTTGAACGAGTTGAACTGGCCCTTATAAGTGTCGGTCGGCGTGGGATCGGGAGTCGGGGTTACAGAGCCTGCGCCTTCCACGGTGATGTTGTCGCCGGTGAAAGTGAGGTTGCGAACTTGCCATGTATCGGCGCCGTCGCTCGACGAAGCGTACTTGAAGGCTACCTGAACCTTCTTGCCTGCGTAGGCGCTCAGGTCGATTGTGCCCGAACCGGCGTATGTCCACTTGTCTGCTTCAGGCCAGGTTGGAATTTGAAGCATATTCCAAGCGGTAGCACCTTCCACGCGCACCGCGAAGCCGCAGAGCGTGCGCAGGGTGGTCTGGAACTTGGCGGCGTGCTCGAACGATACCTTCACGCTCGAAGCCTTGGTGAGGTTGATTATAGGCGAGCAAGCCCATGCTTCGGATGCCTGAGCGGAATTGTTGATGTAGGCAGATGCATTGAAATAGTATGCATTATTGTAGTCTTTCCACGACCAAATTGCTGAAGCTCCTTCAGGCATAGTTACATTGTCGAATGTCCAGTCCTTGGCGCCGTTGGCGTCGTTGGGCTGCAGCAGGACCACGCTGCTCTCGCTCGGGGTGGGCGTCGTGCCGTCGAGAACGTATTTCGAGGTGTTCTTGATGCCGGGGCCGCCGCAGTACTTCATCACGTCGCCGTAGAGCTTAACCTTTGCGCCGAGGTTTTCGGGGTGAGCACTGAGGTTGAGGGCGTCGCGTACGTTGGTGGGCAACTGGATGCCGATGCACTGCGATGTCTGAGTGCAGTCGGCTGACGGGCCGAGGACGATATTGGTTGTTGCTGCGTCCTGAGTGCTGAAGTTGGTGCCCGAGAGTGTGGTCGACGAGCCGCCGGTGGGCATAGAGCCTACGATGTAGCCTTCAATCCATACACCGGTAGCGGTGGCTGTGGTGGTCGACTGAGGATTCATAGCCACGATCTGAGCCACGTTGTAGGGCTTGTCTTCCGAGCCGTCGCCGTCGACAGGCTTCACGGGGCCTACGTCAACGCCTTCGATTTGGAATTCGGAGGTGGTGCCGTTGTTGTCGGCAAGGCCGTGTGTGCCCATTACGGGTTTGAACGAGCCCTTGATGTTGATGGCCTTCAGATAGTTGGTCGGGTTCTCGCGGAGTGCGCCGTATTTGCGCAGGTCGGAGCCTTGCGGCAGCGCTACTACGAGACATTCGGCGATGTCCTTGGTGTCGGCTGTCTGGCCGATGACGAGGGTGTTGCCGAGGGTGGGTTCGGAAGTCCATTCGATGTCGGAGTTGGACGATACGGTCTCGACTTCGGGGCCTACCGTACCTACGATGTAGCCCTTAACCCAACCGTTGTAGCCTTCGCCGTTAACTTGATAGGCGATGGCCTCAAGAACGTTGTAAGGATTGCTTTCAGAGCCCTTGGGCACGGTGGGGTTGCCTACGTTGAGAATCGAGTTGGCGTCGAGCAGGGTGAGCTGCCAACCGCCCGAACCGGCGAGGTTCACATAGTAGCCGAGCAGAGCCACCACGTCGCACTTCTCTTCGGGCAGGGTGATTGTCCAGAAGTTGGCGTAGCCGCTGGTGCGGACATCAAGGGTATTGCCCTCGGCGTCCTTAATCTGCTGGGTGACGCCGCTCGAATGGTAGGTCGAGAGGGTCGGAGTGGTGGCGTTGGGCACGAATTCAACGTTGTTGAAGCGCACGATTTGGCTTTGCCACTTGCGGAGCTCGGTGGGGGTGACGCCGAGTTCGCTGAAGCGCTCTACATTGATGGTGTCGACCTGAGCGGGCTTGGGCCAACCGTCGAGCTGAGCGTGCGACGAGAAGAGTTCGGGAGCCATGAATGATGTCTCATAGCCGGGGAGCGACGAGTTGTAGGAGGGGAAGCCCACCTGCAGCAGGCCGCGGTACTTGCCTGCATTGAGGCCGGTGAGGTCTACGACGACCTTCTGGCCCATGCGGTAGTTGAGGTATAGGTTGTAGGAGTTGATGGAGAAGTTGAGCGCTCCGGTCTCGTCCTGGAGGGTGATGTACTTGAAGCAGTTGCCGGCGTAGTCCGACGAGATGACGCGGCCTTCGACGATGATGTGAGTGCCTTCGGTCTTCATAGCCTCGGTGCGCTCTGCTTCGGGGGTGGCATACCATTCTTTGGTGTAGACGGTCTCGCAATAGTTGTTGCCGTCCTGCCACATCAGTTCCTTAAAGTCGGCGATGGTGGTATTTGCCTTGATGTCGGCGACAGGCTCCTGGTTGGAGTTGGGCGCATCGAAGTGGTCCTGACACGAGGTGAATCCCGCGGCGGCCACCAAGGCGGCAAATCCCAAAATGTATGTTTTCAGATTTTTCATCTTCTGAGAATGATTTTGCGGTTTTTACTTTTTGATGGCGGTAAGTTTCACGTTCTTGATTTCCCATGTGCCGGCCGACGAGGTGGTCGATACGTAGTGGAAACCAATCTGAATCTGCTTGCCTGCGTAGGCGCTCAGGTCGATGTCGCCCGATTCGACGAAGTCCCATGCATCGTTATTGGAGTAGGTGGGGATGGCTACGGTCGTCCATGTCTCGGAACCGGCTTCGCGTACGCCGAGGGTGGCTTCCTGCTTCATGCTGTCGATGCTGCCGAACTTGTTGCAGGCGTGGCTGAAGGTGAGCACTACGGGGCTTTCGCAGCCTGCGAGGTCGATGGCGGGCGATACGAGCCAACCGTCGGAGGCCTTGGCACCGCCGCCTACGAACGATGAAGCCTTGGCACCGTACTTGTCGGTGCCTTGCCAGATGAATGACAGGGCGTCGTCTTTCGATACGATTTCTTCGGTGAAGCCGCCGAGCGATGCGGTGGAGAATGCTTCCTCGAAGATAGTCTTGAGGTTGGGATCGGGAGCGCCTTCGCCGTCGAAGTCGATGCAACCGGCTTCGTCGATGAGGAGCAACTGCCACGACGAGCGGTAGCAGCTGAGGATGCCGACAACGTCACCGTGGCCGTAGGGCAGGTTGTTGTAGGCGAAATCGGCGTACGAGCTGTTGTAGACAATCATGCGGTTGCCTTCGTCGTCGATGATGTAGCGCGAGGTGGTGGAGCCGTTGGTGAAGGGTTGGCCGGCTTCCACAAACTTCACGTGGTTGATGCGGATGAGTTTGCTCTGCCACTGAATCTTGCCCTCGGTGGTCTTGGCAGCTTCGTCGAGCTCGCTGATCGAGGTGGTGATGGTGTCGAGCTTGCCCGAGTAGAAGTCGAGCATGGTGTGGGGCTTGAGAGCCGCGTTGGTGATGCGGTTGACCGACGAGCCGTCCATCTTGCCGAGCTGCATCAGGCCGTTGTAGCGGCCGATTGCCAGGCCGGTGACCTTGATAGCCATACCGATGCCGCGAGGATATACGGTTTCGATTTTTGTGGTGTCGATGCCGATGGTGATGGCGCCGGTGGCGTCTTGAAGGGTGAGAGTCTTGTAGATGTTGCCGGCTTCGGTCGACGAGGTGACGGTGCCGGCGATGTAGATGTCCTCGCCGTTTTCCTTACCTACGAGTGTGCCGTACGACTCGGTGTCCTGCCAGTACTTGGCTTTGAGGTCGGCGATGGTCATTGTGGCCTTGAAGCCCTCGGGGTAGGTGGGGACATCCATCGGCGGACGCTCCCAGTTGTCGGAGCATGACGACAACGCCATCGTGCTCAGAACCAATGAGGTGATATATAATGAAATCTTTTTCATATCTTATATTGGAATTGTGGGTGCGTTAGAAACGGATACCGGCGTTGAAGAACACGCGTACGCCCTGTGCATAGGTGTAGCGGTTGGGGTAGGCGTTGCGGTCGAAGTTCTTCATATCGACGCGGCCCTGCTGGTAAGCGTAGGTGACGACGTTGCGGTTGTTGAGAACGTTGTTTACATTGAGGTTGAGGTTGAGGGTCAACTTGCGGTTGATGTAGATGACCTTGCCGATCGACACGTTGAGGGTGAAAGCGTTCTTGAGCTTGTCCTGAGTGGAGAGGTCGTTGATCTTGGCCTGAAGCTGTGCGGGGTCGGGATATGATGTCCACAACTGCGAGATGGCTTCGTGGTAGGCCGGCGACAGGTTCACGTAGGCATCGCCCTGCCATGTGCCGTTGACGTTGAAGAACCACATGCCCGGAGCGGCCCAGTCGATGCCGAGGTTGGCGGCGTATTGGGGAGTCGAACCCACGTAGTAGTTCTTGAGGTAAACGGTCTGGGTGGTGTCGGCGTAGAGGCCGTTCTCGAATGTACGAGTACCCTGAGGATTGTTCTTGTACTGGTAGCGTGCGTATGTACCGGCGAATGTAGCGGTCAACGAAGGTGTGATCTTGTAGGCCATACCGAGTTCAACGCCCTTGTAAACCTTCTTCACACCCGAGAGGATGTAGTAGGTGTACGAGTTGTAGCGGTCGTCGTAGAAGCCGTTGCGTTCGATGGCGTTGTCGCTCATGGTGTAGAAGCCGGCGAGTGAACCGCGGAAGCGACGGTAGTTCCACATATAGGAGATGTCGCCTGAGAGGATGCGTTCGCTTGTGAGGTTGTCGACTACGTCGTTCTTGACGCGGGGCATCAGGTAGATGTTGTCGGCCAGCGGGGCGCGCGATGCAAATTCGCCGTGGGCGAGGAAGTAATTGTGGCCGTCGAGCTTATAGGTGGCGCCAACCTTGAAGCCGGCGTTCTCGAAGCTCTGCCAGTGGCCCTTGCCGTACGAGGTCTTGGGAGCGCGGCCGTTGCGCATGTGGCCGTTGCGCTGGTACTGTGTGTACGACATATTGAATGCGTAGTTGATGTCCCATCGTGGCAGGGTGATGGTGTTCTGAATCCATGCCTGTGCGTTGAGAGCATAGAGGTTGTAGTCGTAGCCAAACTTGTCGCCCTTGTACACGCGGTGGGTGTAGGGGTCGGCGTAGTTGTAGTTGTTGACAAGGTTTTCGGGAGCGATGGTGATGTCGCGGTCGGAGAACGGGTCGATATCAATCCAGAATTCGCCGCCGAGCAGGTCGCGCACCTTCTTGTAGTTGGCCGAGTTGGCGTATGCCACGCTGACGCCGCCCTGAAGGCTCATTACCTTGTTGAGGCGAGTGTTGACGTAGGAGTTGAACTTGAGATTCAGTGTGGTGTTGATGCGGTTTTCGAGGATGTAGCTTGCGCCCTGCTGCTGGTCGTAGGGGAGCGAAGCGTTGGCGAGGTTATTGAGCTCGTTGACGCGGTAGAGGTTGTCCCAGTTGATCTGCGAGAAGCTCTGGTCGTTCTGCCACAGCCAGGTGTAGTACTCGCTCTGTTCGGTGGGCTGATCGTTGTCGTCGAGGTAGTAGCTCGGCAGGTAGCGGTAGTAGGTGGGGTTGGGATCGTTGGCCTTGTAGTACTGGAGGGCCGAACGGTTGTAGTAGTTGTACGATGCGGCGAGTGCGGTGTTGACTGTGGTCGAGCCCTTCTTGTAGAGCCAGTTGAGCATGGCTGTGGGGTCGTAGGTCTCGGTGATGCGCGATGCACGCTTCTTGCCCTGATACCAGCCCCAGTTGGGGTTGTAGAGGTTGTCGCCCATCAGGTCGTAGACTTCCTGGTAGGTGGCGCCGGCTGTGGCTCGCTGTGTGGGGCCGCCCCAGGCGGTGAGGGTGAGTTGGTTGTTGGCGTTGAAGTATTTCTCGATAGAGAGGAACAAACCGCCCGAGTTGTAGAATGTGCCGTCGATGACACCTTCCTTGGCATAGCGGCCGATGGCGCTGAGGGTCACTGCCCAGCCCTTGGCATTGAGGCCGGTGGAGTAGGTGACCATGCCGCGCAGCATGTAGTTGGAGTTGGTGTAGGCTACCGAGCCGTTGAAGCCGGGGGCGTAGAGGTCGGTGGTGGTGTTGTAGTTGACAGCGCCGCCGATGTCGCCGAAGCCGAAGTTGGTGGCCGACAGTCCTACGCCGGTGGTCTTGTTGCGGAATGCACGCGATGTCATGCCGAGCAGCGACGAGAAGTTGAAGCGGCCGCGGATGAGGTCGTTCATCTGTACGCCGTTGACGTACACGGCCTGGTATTGGCTGTCGTAGCCGCGATAGCGGAAATACATCGGACCGAAGTTGTACGATGCCGTGTTGTAGAAGATGTCGTCGTTGGAGCCGGTGAGGGCGGCGATGCCCTGAGCGTTGTCGCTCTCGTCTTCGAGGAGTGCTTCGTCGAATACGAGGTCATCGTTGTCGGCTGTGAAATCGTAGGACGACGCGGGTGTCAGCACGATGTGGCCGAGGTCGTTGGCGCCTACGGCGATTGTCACGTCGCGGCCGACGCTTTCGAAGCCGTCGGCTGTGATGACCAGATAGTGGGTCCCGGCATTGGTTTCAAGGCGGAAGTCGCCGTTGAAACTTGTCAGAGAGGCGGCATTGCTATTCTGCAACGCCACGGTAGCCCCTTCGACGGGACTGCCCGATGTGCCATTGACCACCACACCGGTGATAGTAGCGGTCTGAGCCATAATCGGCAACACGGCCGACAACAGCGCAAATAGGAACAATTTTAGTCTCATGCAGTTTGTTACTTGATATTTAATTATTTATTGTTGTATTTTCCGGTTTTAAACGGGCGGTTTGCGACTCAGTGAATGATTGGTATGAGTTTAAGCGGTCAAAGATACGCATTAAAAGTCCGCCTACAAAATTTATTTATACAAATTATCAAAAATTTAACACAGCACGCTTTGCCGGTCGTCCGTATTGAAATGCAGCCGCAAGGCGGCAAAAAGTAGGAGGCTGTGTCAAAAAAGGCACAGCCTCTTTTATTTTTGATGTATATGGTG
>CALKKU010000007.1 GCA_937995285.1 uncultured Bacteroidales bacterium
TTCGTCGGCAGCGTCAGATGTGTATAAGAGACAGAATATATATAGCGAACCGCGATGGGACACATAGCCGATGAGATACGCCGACTGCACGCCACGCTCCCCGAGGGCGTGAGCTTGGTGGCGGTGTCGAAGTTTCACCCCGTCGAAGCGCTGCGCGAGGCCTACGACGCCGGACAGCGCCTGTTCGGCGAGAGCCGCGTGCAGGAACTCACGGCCAAACAGGCCGAGTTGCCCGACGACATAGCATGGCACTTCATCGGACACGTGCAGACCAACAAGCTGAAGCAACTCATCGGCCGCACGTCGCTGATTGAGAGCGTCGACTCCGAGCGGCTGCTCGATATGATCGACCGGCTGTCGGAGGAGCGCGGCGTGGTGACACGCATTCTGATGCAGGTGCACGTAGCCGCCGAAACAACGAAGACCGGCTTTACACCCGACGAGCTGCGCGACTACTTCCGCTACCGCCGCTTCGAGCGCCTGCGCGCCACCCACATATGCGGCATCATGGGCATGGCCACCAACACCGACGACCGGGAGCGCATCCGCGCCGACTTCCGCGCCATCGCCGATCTGCGCCGCGAGATACTGGAAATGTGCCCCGACATGCGCGGCTTCGACACCGTGTCAATGGGCATGAGCGACGACTACCCGATAGCCATCGAGGAAGGCGCTACCCTGGTGCGCATCGGCACTGACATCTTCGGCCCGCGACAATACTGATACTGAATAATATCAACCTAAAAATATCAATAACCAAACATGAAAACAACCGAACAAGCGAGCAAAGGCAACATCGTGGCCATCGTCACCATGTTCTTCCTGTTCGCCATGATTGCATTTGTGACCAACCTGGCAGCGCCGCTTGGCACGATTTGGAAAAACAACTACGAATGGTCGGGTATGCTCGGCAACCTGATGAATTTCGCGGCATATCTCTTTATGGGCATCCCCGCCGGCAAGATGCTCCAGCGCTACGGCTACAAGTCGACGGCGCTGACTGCCATGGTGGTAGGTCTCGTCGGCCTGTTGCTGCAATGGCTTTCGAGCAAGTTCGGCGCCGACACCGAGGTATTCACCGTAGCCGGCGACGCCGTGACGCTCAACTTCGTCATCTACCTGCTCGGCGCATTCATCTGCGGCTTCTGCGTATGTATGCTCAACACGGTTGTCAACCCGATGCTCAACCTTCTGGGCGGCGGAGGCAACAAGGGCAACCAGCTCGTGCAGATGGGCGGCTCGTTCAACTCCGTGGCCGGCACACTGACTCCGCTCTTCGTGGGCGTGCTCATCGGCCAGGTGACCAAGGAAACGTCGATGACAGATGTCAGCCCGCTGCTGTTCATCGCCATGGGCGTGTTCATCCTCGCGTTCATCGTAGTGTCGACGCTCACCATTCCCTCAATGGGTACAGGTACTCAGGAAGTTAAATACGAGCACAGTCCGTGGAACTTCCGCCACACAGTGCTCGGCGTCATCGGCATCTTCTTCTATGTAGGTATCGAAGTCGGCATCCCCGGCACCCTCATATTCTACCTCAGCGACAGCGCCGCATCGGGCATCACCGTCAACGCCACAGCAGTGGCCGGCGGCATCGCCGCAATCTACTGGCTGCTGATGCTCGTGGGCCGTCTGGCATCGAGCGCAATCTCGCGCTTCGTGTCGAGCCGCTCGCAACTGATTGTTGCATCGACAGTTGCCATTCTCTTCATCATCGCCGCAATCTTCATGCCCGGCGACATCCGCGTGTCGATGCCTTCGTACTCGGCAGCCGACGGCTTCGCCATGGCTTCCGTACCGGCAAGCGCTCTGATGCTCGTACTCTGCGGCCTGTGCACATCGCTGATGTGGGGCTGCATCTTCAACCTTGCCGTCGAAGGCCTCGGCAAGTACACCGCTCAGGCTTCGGGCATCTTCATGATGATGGTCGTAGGCGGCGGCGTGATGCCTTATATCCAAAGCCTTATGGCCGACAGCATCGGCTACCTCACCTCGTACTGGCTGGTAGTGGCCATGCTCGGCTATCTGCTCTACTACAGCCTCATAGGCTATCGCAACGTCAATCGCGACATTCCCGTCGACTGATTCATAACCCGTTCAACATATATATAGTACAGTCAACAAATTAACACACCTCTATGGACACCAAAGTAATGAACCGCGCGGCCGACAACATCCGCATCCTCGTGGCCGCCACAGTAGAGAAAGCACGCTCGGGACACCCCGGCGGAGCAATGGGCGGCGCCGACTTCGTCAACGTGCTGTACTCGCGCCACCTCGTCACCGACCCCGACTGCCCGACGTGGCCCGGCCGCGACCGCCTGTTCCTCGACCCCGGCCACATGTCGCCGATGCTCTACTCGGTGCTCGCCCTCACCGGCAAGTACACGCTCGAAGAGTTGCAGCAGTTCCGCCAATGGGACTCGCCCACGCCCGGCCACCCCGAAGTGGACGTGATGCGCGGCGTTGAGAACACCTCCGGTCCTCTCGGTCAAGGCCATACGATGGCCGTCGGCAGCGCCATAGCGGAGCGCTTTCTCGCCGCACGCTTCGGCGAATCGCTCGCCCACAAGACCTATGCCTTCATCTCCGACGGCGGCATCCAGGAAGAAATCTCGCAGGGCGCGGGCCGCATCGCCGGCTACCTCGGCCTGTCGAACCTCATAATGTTCTACGACTGCAACGGCGTGCAGCTGTCGACCGACGTGTGCGCTGTCGACGAAGAAGACTACGCCGCCAAGTACCGTGCGTGGGGCTGGAATGTCATCGAAATCAACGGTAACGACCCCGAAGCCATCGACGACGCCCTCAACCGTGCCAAGAAGGAGGCCAAGCGCCCCACCCTCATCATCGGTCGCACCGTCATGGGCAAGGGCTGCATCACCGCCGACGGCGAAAACTTTGAAGGCAAGTGCTCTACCCACGGCAACCCTCTGAGCAAGAGCGGCGCCGACTACGCTTCGACCATCGCCAACCTCGGCGGCGACCCCGAAAATCCATGGGTCGTATTCGATGAAGTGAAGGTTCTCTACGAGCAGCGCCGCGAAGAACTGCGCCGCATCGTGGCCGAACGCCGCGCCGCGCACAAGGCATGGGCCGAGGCCAATCCCGCACTCGCAGCCACACTCAACGACTACCTCAGCGGTCGTCTGCCCGAGCTCGACTACAAGGACGTGGCTCACAAGCCCTGCATCGCCACTCGCGCCGCCTCGGCCAACATCCTCGGCTATTTGGCCAAGAACGTGGGCAATATGATAGTGTCGTCGGCCGACTTGGCCAACTCGGACAAGACCGACGGCTTCCTGAAGCAGACACACCCGTTCACTCCCGGCAATTTCACAGGAGCATTCCTCCACGCCGGTGTCAGCGAGCTCACTATGGCCGCAATCATGAACGGCATCGCCCTCCACGGCGGCGTGACCGCAGCCTGCGGCACATTCTTCGTGTTCTCCGACTACATGAAGCCCGCTGTGCGCATGGCCGCGCTGATGGAACTGCCCGTGAAGTACATCTGGACGCACGACTCGTTCCGCGTGGGCGAAGACGGCCCCACTCACGAACCTATCGAGCAAGAAGCGCAGATTCGTCTTATGGAAGAAGTGCGCAACTTCGCCGGACGCCCGTCGATGCTCGTATTGCGCCCCGCCGACGCCGCCGAGACGACCGTATGCTGGGACATGGCGATGCAAAACGACGCCACACCGACAGCGCTCATCCTCTCGCGCCAGGACATCAAGGACCTGCCTGCAGCCGATGGCAACCGCCTCGCAGCCGCTCAGCAGGCTCGCCGCGGCGGATACACGGTTGTCGATGCCGCCGACCCCAAGGTGGTCCTCGTAGCCAACGGCTCGGAAGTATCGCTGCTGTGCGAAGTCGCCGAACGTCTTGCCGCACAAGGCATTGCAGCTCGTGTGGTATCAGTTCCGTCGATCGGTCTGTTCAACGAGCAAGCCGACAGCTACCGCGCCGAGGTACTGCCCGCCGGGGTCAAGCAGTTCGGTCTCACCGCCGGTCTGCCCTCGACACTGCGTGCCATTCGCGGCTTCAGCGGCGACGTCTACGGACTGTCGCGCTTCGGCGCTTCGGCACCGTTCAAGGTGCTCGACGAAAAGTTCGGGTTCACTGTCGACAACATCACGGAGCACGTCCTCGCAGCCATAAAGTATTGATTTTTCAATAAAAATAGGACAAAACCGCAAATTTACTCAACATTTTTTCACTACTTTTAGTTATAATATCAAGAATTGTTCGTAATTTTGCGGCTGAAAACCGTAGTATAAGAAATACATACATCTTTTTAATCAATAACAAACTAATTTATCCTATGAAGAAGATTACTCTACTTGCAAGTGCATGTGCACTCTTCATGGCACAGTCTCTTGCCGCTCAGGAAGCACAGGAAGTGCAGTATGTAGAAGATGCTACTCAGGGTCAGTTGATCAACTCTTTCAAGAGCAACTGGTTCATCACCGCTCAGGGTGGTGCCGGTGTCAACTGGAGCCGTTACGACAGCCACCGCGAATTTGGTGACCGCTTCGCTCCCGCAGCATCTCTCTATGTTGGTAAGTGGTTCACACCGGTTTGGGGTGCTCGTATCGGCCTCGACTGGATGAAGATGAAAGGCCTCACCCAGAAGGGCGGTCTCGGCTATCTTCCCAACGAACACATGACCGACGGTTACTACAAGAGCAGCACCGCAGCACTCGGTCCCGTATTCGACTTGATGGCTAACCTCACCAACCTCTTCTGCGGCTACAAGCCCAACCGCGTTTACAACTTCACATTCTACGCAGGTGCGGGTGGCTACGCTATCCTCGGCCACGACCTTGACGCCAACGGCAACAAGGACGGCTGGAACTGGGACGGTCCCGACAAGGTGCTCACAGCACACGTTGGTATCATCAACTCGTTCAACCTCAGCAAGCAACTCCAGTTGCAACTCGACATCCGCGGCCTCGGCTACGCTGCCAACTATGAAGGCGCTTACATCGGTGCTCGTACCAACTGGGACGTTCAGGCATTCCTCGGCCTCACATACCTCTTCAACAAGCGCGACTGGAACGGTCCTATCGTACCCGTTTGTCCTCCTGCAGAAAACTGCGACGCTGTTTTGGCTCGTCTCTCGGCTGCCGACGCTCGTATCAACGAACTCGAAAACGCTCTCCGCGACTGCCTCAACCGTCCCGCTACCGTACAGGAAGTTGAAGCTGACGCTCCCCTTGCAACAGTTTACTATCCCATCAGCGTTTCGCGCCTGACTCGTGAAGACAAGAACGTCCTCAACGCCATCGCAAACGTAATGAAGGAAAACCCCGACACCAAGTATGTCGTTACAGGTTGGGCCGATAACTACACCGGTACTCCCGAAATCAACACACGTCTCCGTAACGAACGTGCCAACGGTGTTTACAACTACCTCGTAAAGGCAGGTGTTCCCGAATCTCAGCTCACAAAGCAGATCAACGACGGTACACTCAATAAGTTCGGTGACCTCGGTGACAAGTACGTATCACTCGACCGTGCTACCACCATCGAAGAAGCTAAATAATCGAATTTCTCGATAAAAAGCCAGGCGGCCGTGTCATCCGACACGGCCGCTATTCGTTTACTCAAATGTTAAATACAGATAATACTTTGTATTTTTAAACGTTTAATGTTTCTTATTTATGAAACATTATACCTATCTTTGCACCTGAAAAGATAATATGTATGACAAAAAATATCTTCCGGCTTGTATTGACTGACGAAGCGCAGAACTTTATCGAAAAGTTACCTGAAGCAGTATCTTACAAGATATACTACAACATAAAGCGCGTTGCGGAAGGAGAACGCGACAAAGAACTCTTCAAGAAATTGGAAAATTCAGATATTTGGGAGTTCCGTACGCTATACAACAAAATAGCTTATCGCCTGTTTGCTTTTTGGGACAAAGACAAAGAAACATTAGTGATTGCCACTCACGGCATCATAAAGAAAACTCAAAAGACTCCGAGCAAAGAAATTGCGAAAGCGGAAGCAATCAGAAAAGAATATTTCAAAAATAAATAATTATGGCACAGATGAATCTTACTCCATTGGACGAAGTGCTCGACAAGCACTTTGGCAAAGTCGGTACACCCAAACGCGACGCATTCGAAAGTGACGTAGACGAAGCCTTGCATGCCTATAGATTAGGGGAAGCAATCAAAAAGGCTCGTATGGAACAGAACTTGACACAAGAAGAATTAGGAGAACGCATCGGTGTGAAAAGGGCTCAGATTTCTCGTTTGGAAAGGGGATATAGTATAACCATACCGACAATGAGAAGAGTATTCAAAGCGCTCGGCGTCGTTACAGCGACCATTGATTTAGGTATCGCCGGGAAAGTCGCATTGTGGTAATTGCCAACAATGCTATTCCCCGATAATGTAGCCAAGGCCGGCTCGGTTGCCGATCAATGCTCCGCACTCGCCGAGCTTGCGCCGCAGGCGCGACACATTGGTATCGACAATGCGGGCGCTCGACGCCCCGTCGGGCCAGATAGTCGTAAACAACTGCTCGCGCGATATGTAGCGACCGCGATTGCGCATCAATATCTCCAGGATACTGAACTCGGTCAGCGACAACGACACAGCAGCCCCGGTCGCCATCACAATCTTGTTGGCCGGATCGATTGACAAATCCTTGTACTTTATTACTTCATACTCGCCGTCGAGCGTAATGGAATTGATGCGGCGACGGCGCATCATCGCACGTACACGTGCCATAACCTCGCGCAGCGAGAATGGCTTGGCGATGCAGTCGTCGGCGCCGGCATCGAGAGCAGCGATTATCGTACGCGAATCGCTGTATTCCGAACAATAGATGATGCCCATGGAGCGAGCCGAAATGGCGCGACGGATATTGCAAACGGTATCCAATCCGTTCGGCGCCTGGTTGGCGGCGTCGATGATGACGATGTCGATACCCTGAAGACAGTCGCGTGTCAGTGCCGACGTACGCGGCAATTCACTCACGGTGTATCCCTCGCTGCGCAGATTGCCGCGCAGCAAATTCACGACCGAGACATCGTCGTCGATTATCAATATATTTCCGAGCGTCGGTTTTCTCTTCATGACAAGGTATTACAAACACTTTTCGTAAGCAAAGTAAGTAAATTTTCTGTAAAGTATCAAGTATGTAACATCAATTTTGTTACAAATGCGCTGAAATTTGACGATATGCCGCGATATTTACACATTGCACATATGTCACGGGAAATGAGCAATACCTCATGCGCAAATACCACGGGGCACAAATTACTACGGCTGTCTCTTATACACATCTGAC
>CALKKU010000008.1 GCA_937995285.1 uncultured Bacteroidales bacterium
ACCACCATATACATCAAAAATAAAAGAGGCTGTGCCTTTTTTGACACAGCCTCCTACACACTATTGTTACCCACCGTGTGATTCGCCTAATGCGGCTCGCAGACGGCGGCGGGCGAAGAATATGCGGCTCTTGATTGTACCGACCGGCTGCCCGAGTTGCTCGGCAATCTCTGAATATTTGTAGCCGGCAAGATGCATCGTGAACGGCACGCGCATCTCCTCACTGAAGCCCTCGATTAACTCCTGTATCTCCTTGGCAGCCACCGCACCTTCCGGCGTCTCGAAGCCCGAAGTCTGAGGAAGATTCAAGTGAAATAAATCCTCGGTACGGTCGATGACCGTGTTGCTTCGAGCCATGCGACGATAATTGTTGATGAAAATATTGCGCATTATGGTGCATACCCAGCCCTTGAAGTTGATATTTTCCACATACTTATCCTCGTTGTCGAGGACTTTGAGTGTGGTATCCTGCAGCAAGTCGTAGGCATCGTCGCGATTGGACGTGAGCATATATGCGAAGTTCAACAAATTGCTCTGCACTGCTATCAATTTCTCTTGAAAGGTTTTGGTTGCCATATCTTTATAACAACCCCGCGCAGCAATAATCCGACCGCTTCACTATTTTTAACATAATACTCCATTCAGACATTACAAACACTCGACTCCAAGCGACATTCAGCCGCTGGAACTTGTCGCAATCTCAATAAAAATCGACGATTACGACAACTTTTAACATCAAAACCTGTCGCAATCTCATTTTTTTTGTAACTTTGCGACAAGTTTGTATGTAAATACGTCATGAAGAAGAATATTATCGGAAGAGAACAAGAAGTACTGAAACTTGAAAAATACATTTCAAGCAACCGTTCGGAATTTATTGCCATATACGGTCGTCGCCGTGTGGGCAAGACTTTCCTTGTCAAAGAATTGTTCGAGGGCCAATTTACATTTCGCGTCACTGGTAAAGACAACGTAAGCACACGTGAACAACTTGACAACTTCCGCTTTGCACTATCCGATCAATTCGATATCGATGCACGCGCAAATAATTGGGCGGAAGCATTCAGACTGCTTGAACAATCATTGGAAGCTGATAAAGGACATATAAAAATTATATTCTTCGATGAACTTCCATGGCTCGACACTCGCGGATCGGATTTCGTAAGTTCACTTGAACATTTCTGGAACGATTGGGCCTTCTATCGCAATGACATAAAACTTATTGCTTGCGGCAGCGCCACTACGTGGATGATTGACAATGTGATAAATTCCCGAGGAGGGCTGCACAACCGCATCACTCACAATATACTTCTGTCACCGTTTACTCTTTGCGAAGTCGAAAAATTTTTCAAGTCGCAGGGATTCCGATATGAGCGGCCTGAAATAATCGAATGCTATATGGCGATGGGCGGAGTAGCCTACTACCTGTCGCTCTTTGAAAATGACAAAAGTGTAGCTCAAAACATTCAACAACTGTGTTTCACACGCAGTGGCGAACTCGTAAACGAATTTGAACGCCTATATAAATCCATTTTCAAAAAAGCCGACAATCACCTGGCTATAGTGACAGCCCTTAAAAACAGAGGCAACGGCATGACGCGAATCGAATTATTGGAGGCCACAAAGCTGCCAAACAACGGCAATTTCTCACGCTTGCTCAAGGAGTTGGAACAGTGCGATTTTATACGCAGCTACTCTCCTTTCGGCAAATCAAAGAAGGAAATCGTATATCAGTTAATAGACCCTTTCACGCTGTTCTACTTCAAGTTTATACACAATGGCAGCGGATTTCTTGATAACCATTGGCTAAAGATGCAAAACACGGCTGCATATGACTCGTGGTGTGGCCATGCCTTTGAAATCGTATGCCTGCATCATATCAACAACATTGTGAAAGCTCTGGGCATTGACGGCTGTATTAACACGCCTTGCGCATGGTCATACCGTCCGACGGCCAAATTGCTGTCAGACGACAATGCCGATGATGAATTAAAAAGCGGCGCTCAAATAGACTTACTTATAGACCGTTCAGATAAATCGATATCAATATGCGAGATGAAATATTGTCGCAGCGAATACGAGATAACAAAATCATACGACACTCATCTCTACCGCCGGCTAAAAATCTTCAAGAAAGTCACGAAGACCAACAAGACTCTTATTCCGACATTCATCACACCTTTCGGATTGTATGACAATATGTATTCCCGAAAAATTGTCCGACAAGTAACCGGCGATGATTTATTCGTATAAGTCCGAATATAACCACAAAAATAAACGAAGGCTATGCCGGCGGCACAGCCTTCGTTTATTTGAAGATTTTAATATTGCGGATTAGCAAACGCCTTCGCCCATCATTGCGTGAGCCACCTTCATGAAGCCGGCGATGTTGGCGCCCTTCATGTAGTTGATGAAGCCGTCGGCTTCCTTACCGTAGGTGAGGCACTGTGTGTGGATGTCGGCCATGATGGTGTGGAGCTTGGCATCGACTTCTTCGGCGCTCCACTGCAGGTGCATTGCGTTCTGGCTCATTTCGAGACCCGATGTTGCAACACCGCCGGCGTTAACAGCCTTGCCGGGAGCGTATGTGGTGCGTGTGGAGATGAAGTGATCGATTGCTTCGGGAGTACAACCCATATTGGAAACTTCGGCAACGATTTCCACGCCGTTGGCAACGAGAGCCTTGGCGTCATCGCCGTTGAGTTCGTTCTGTGTGGCGCAAGGCAGAGCGATGTCGACCTTACGTTCCCAAGGCTTCTTGCCTGCGAAGAATTCCGAACCGGGGAACTTGTCGGCATAGGGAGCAACGACGTCGTTGCCCGATGCACGGAGTTCGAGCATATAGTCGATCTTCTCGGCATTGAGACCTGCGGGGTCGTAGACGTATCCGTCGGGACCGGAAATGGTCACAACCTTGGCGCCGAGTTCGGTAGCCTTGAGAGCTGCGCCCCAAGCCACGTTACCGAAGCCGGAGATTGCCACTGTCTTACCCTTGATGCTGTCACCCTTTTCCTTGAGCATACTCTGTACGAAATAGAGAGCGCCGAAACCGGTTGCTTCGGGACGGATGCGGCTGCCGCCGAATTCGAGAGCCTTGCCGGTGAATGTACCTTCGTGTTGGTTGACGAGGCGCTTGTACATACCGTACATATAGCCTACTTCGCGGCCGCCTACGCCGATATCACCTGCGGGAACGTCGCGGTCGGGACCGAGGTTCTTCCACAAACCGAGGATGAATGCCTGGCAGAAGCGCATGATTTCACGATCGCTCTTGCCGCGAGGCGAGAAGTCGCTACCGCCCTTGGCACCGCCCATAGGCAGAGTGGTGAGAGCGTTTTTGAATGTCTGTTCAAAGCCGAGGAACTTGAGGATGGACAAGTTGACCGAAGCGTGGAAGCGGATACCGCCCTTGTACGGGCCGATGGCGTTGTTGAACTGTACGCGATAGCCGATATTGTTCTGCACTTCGCCCTTATCATCGAGCCAAGTCACACGGAAGGTGACGATACGATCGGGTTCGACCATACGTTCGATGATCTTGTTGCGTTCGAATTCGGGATGCTGATTGTAGACGTCTTCAACGCACATCAACACTTCTTTCACTGCCTGGAGGTATTCCTTTTCACCGGGATGCTTGGCCTCGAGGTCAGCCATCAATTTATTAATATCCATAGTATTATGGTTTTAGGGAATAAGTTATTTATAATTCCGTTTGTTAGTAAGTTTTTCCGTTGGCAAATGTAGCCAATAACTTTGTTCATTCCAAAAAAAAACGCACAAATTTTCAACAGAGCTATACGGCAGGCTGTTTTTGCGATGAAAAAGTCAACGGCTATGCTTCGAGTTCGAGTTGATTTTTTATGAGTTCGTAGTATTTGCCTCGGAGGGCGACGAGCTCTTTGTGTGTGCCCTGTTCGGCGATTTTGCCGTCTTCGAGGAATATGATGTTGTCAGCATTGACTACGGTGCTCAATCGGTGTGCCACGACAATGACGGTCCTGCCCTTGAAAAACTCTTTGAGGTTGTCCATTATTCGGCGCTCGTTGATTGTGTCGAGCGACGATGTCGCCTCGTCGAATATAAGCAGCTGCGGATTCTTATACAATGCTCTCGCTATCAGAATGCGCTGCTTCTGCCCTTGAGGCTGTGTCAAAAAAGGCACAGCCTCTTTTATTTTTGATGTATATGGTGGTAT
>CALKKU010000009.1 GCA_937995285.1 uncultured Bacteroidales bacterium
TAGAGCATCTGACTGTTAATCAGAGGGTCGTTGGTTCGAGTCCATCTTGAAGCGCTTGCGGAGCCGGTTCGTCAGAATCGGCTCCGTTTTGTATTTCATCATCGCGAAAAAATTTGTAACTTTGCCTTTATGATTGAAGAACTTGACCTTGAACCTGAAAACGCGGAGCCGACACCCGCTCCCGTTGATTACAGCGAAGACGACATACGCACCCTCGACCCGATGGAGCATATCCGCAAACGCCCCGGTATGTACATCGGCAAGCTCGGCGACGGCAAAGCCAACGACGACGGCATCTACGTGTTGCTCAAAGAAGTGCTCGACAACTCCATCGACGAGTTTATGATGGGCTATGGCCGGCAAATATCGGTCGACATCGCCGACGGCGTGGTGAGCGTGCGCGACTACGGCCGCGGCATTCCCCTCGGTTCGCTCGTCAAGGCCGCATCGGTGATGAACACCGGCGCAAAGTACGACAGCAAGGCATTCAAAAAATCAGTCGGCCTCAACGGCGTCGGTATCAAAGCCGTCAACGCTCTGTCTTCAGACTTCTTCATCCGCGCCGTGCGCGACGGCGAAGCCAAAGAAGCATCATTTGCCGCAGGCCGTATCCTCTCCGAGAGCGACATCCTGTCGACCGACGACGCCAACGGCACATTCGTCCGCTTCAAGCCCGACGCCACAATCTTCAAAGGCTATCAGTACAACGACGAGTTCGTCGAAACCCTCCTCAAAAACTATACCTACCTCAACACCGGTCTGTCGATCGTCTACAACGGCCGACGACTCATCTCACGCCACGGCCTTGTCGACCTGCTCTCCGACAAGATGACCCAAAGTGCCCTCTATCCCATCATACACCTTCAGGGCGAGGACATCGAGGTAGCAATTACTCATGCCAACCAGTACGGCGAAGAGTACTACTCCTTTGTCAACGGCCAGCACACCACCCAGGGTGGCACCCACCTCGCCGCATTCAAGGAATCGGTAGCCCGCACGCTCAAGGACTTCTACGGCCGCAACTTCGAACCGACCGACATCCGCAACGGTATGGTGGCGGCCATAGCCATCAAAGTCGAAGAGCCCAACTTCGAATCGCAAACCAAGACCAAACTCGGCTCTCGCGATATGGGGCCCGACGGCCCGACGGTCGCCAAGTTTGTCGGCGACTTCATCAAGAAAGAACTCGACGACTACCTCCACCGCAACCTCGACATCTCCGAGATAATCCTGCGTAAGATTCAGGAAAGCGAGCGCAACCGCAAGGCTATGGCAGGCGTGTCGAAGCTCGCCCGCGAAAAGGCCAAGAAAGTCAATCTGCACAACCGCAAACTCATCGACTGCAACATCCACCTGAGCGATGCTCGCGGCGATGAAGAAAAGAAACTCGCGTCGTCGATATTCCTCACCGAGGGCGATTCGGCCGGCGGATCAATCACCAAGGTGCGCGATGCCGACACTCAAGCCGTATTCATGCTCCGAGGCAAGCCTCTCAACACCTACGGCGTTACCCAGAAGGTTCTCTACGAGAACGAAGAATTCAATCTG
This sequence comes from uncultured Bacteroidales bacterium, assembly GCA_937995285.1. Taxonomy (GTDB): domain Bacteria; phylum Bacteroidota; class Bacteroidia; order Bacteroidales; family Muribaculaceae; genus CAG-873. The sequence continues at coordinate 1,549 of CALKKU010000009.1, forward strand.
CTGCAAGCGGCCCTCAACATCGAAGGCGGCATCGACGGATTGCGCTACAACAACGTGATCATCGCCACCGATGCCGACGTCGACGGTATGCACATCCGTCTGCTGCTGCTCACATTCTTCCTCCAGTTCTTCCCCGACCTTATCAAGAAAGGCCACGTATACGTGCTTCAGACCCCGCTGTTCCGCGTCCGCAACGGCCAGATCAAACGCTCCGGCAAAGCTCGCAAGTCCAAGGATGCCAAAGACAGCGAGACATACTACTGCTACACCGACGAAGAGCGCCTCGCCGCCATAGAGAGCCTCGGCGACAAAGCCGAGATAACGCGATTCAAAGGTTTGGGCGAAATCTCCCCGGAAGAATTTCGCGACTTCATCGGCCCGGATATGCGTCTCGACCGCGTAAGCCTGCGCAAGGAAGACGGCGTCGACGCCGTTCTCGAATTTTATATGGGCAAAAACACTATGGAGCGTCAGAACTTCATCATCAACAACCTTGTTATAGAAGATGACACCGAAATCTCAAACTTCTGACGACAAGCGCATAGCGCTCTTTGCCGGCTCGTTCAACCCCTTCACAGTGGGGCATGCCTCATTGGTGGAACGCGGGCTTGAACTTTTCGACAAAGTGGTGATAGCCATCGGCATCAACTCCGCCAAAACCGACGACGGCGAAGCCGAAGCGCGACGCCGCGACATCGCTGACCTATACGCCGACCGCTCCGACCGCGTGGATGTAATAGTCAACTCCGATCGCCTCACAGTCGATGTCGCCGCATCGGTCGGCGCTCGCTGGTTGCTGCGCGGCGTACGCTCGGTCAAAGACTTTGAATACGAGCGCGACTTGGCCGACGTAAATCGCCAAATCTCCGGTCTCGAAACAATAATACTCTTCACCCTGCCGCAACACAGCGCCATATCCTCGTCGGTAGTGCGCGAACTGCAGGCCTACGGGCACGACGTCACCGACTTCGTGCCACATAAAACTCCGAATAACGAACAATGAAAAAGACAGCCATACTCCTGTTGTTGGCCCTCGCCGCCGCCACCGTCGGCGCCTTTGCAGCCAACAAACGTACCGAAGCGATGACGCCCGAGCAGAAACTCCGCATCGCCTCGATGATTATCGACAACTACTACGTGGAGGAAGTCAACTCCGATTCGATTGTCGACGAAGCCATCATAGCCATGCTCAAGACACTCGACCCCCACTCGTCATACACCACCCCGGCCGAAACCGAGGAACTCAATCAGCCGCTCGAAGGCAAGTTCAGCGGCATCGGCATACAGTTCAGCATGGTCGAGGACACAGTCTACGTGATTCAGACCACCGGCGGCGGTCCGTGCGAGAAAATGGGCGTACGCCCCGGCGACCGCATCATCTCGGCCAACGACACCGTCATCGCCGGCAAGAAACTCAACAACTCCGCAATCATCAAGGTGCTGCGCGGGCCCAAAGGCTCTGTCGTCAACCTCAAAGTCAAGCGTCAGGGCGTGGCCGACCTTATTGACTTCCGCATCGTACGCGACGACATACCCATCTACAGCGTCGACGCCGCATATATGGTCAACGACTCCACCGGCTACATCTCCGTATCACGCTTCGCCGAGAAGACCGATGCCGAAGTGCGTCAGGCCGCCGATTCCCTCTCCAACGTCGGCATGCGCCACCTCATCATCGATCTGTCGAGCAACGGCGGCGGCTACCTCGGCTCGGCTTTCCAGCTCGCCTCAGAATTTCTCCGTGCCGGCGATCCCGTGGTATTCACCAAGGGCCTGCACACCACCCCGACCTACTTTAACGCCGAGCGCAACGGTTCTATCAACGTCGACCGCCTCGTGGTGATGGTCGACCAGTACTCAGCCTCGGCTGCCGAAATCTTCTCCGGAGCCATTCAGGACAACGACCGCGGCCTCGTCGTAGGTCGCCGCACATTCGGCAAAGGCTTGGTACAGCGCCCCTTCCCCTTCCCCGACGGCTCAATGATTCGCCTCACCACCTCGCGCTACTACACCCCCACGGGCCGCTGCATCCAAAAGCCCTACGAGAAAGGCCACGGCGAAGAATACCAGCTCGACGTGCTCAACCGCTACAACAGCGGCGAACTCTTCAGCGCCGACTCAATCAAACTCGATACCGAGAATCCCTACTACACGCTCCATAACCACCGCACCGTCTACGGAGGCGGCGGCATCATGCCCGACGTGTTCGTGCCGGTCGACACCACCCGCGCCACACCCTACTACCGCGATATGGTAGCCAAAGGCGTCATCAACAAATATGTACTCAACTATGTGGAGCAGCACCGCCGCGACATAAAGCGTCAGTATCGCAATGAAGAAGACTTTGCCAACAACTTCACCGTCACCGACGAAATGCTGCAAACACTCATCGCCGCAGGCACTGAAGCCGGCATAGAATTCAACGAAGAGCAATGGGAGCGTTCGAGCGTCACCATCGCCGCCGTCCTCAAAGGCTTGCTCACACGCGACTTGTTCGAGAAAGGCATCTACGTGCGCTCCACCAATCCGCTCAATCCCGACTTCCTCGAAGCCGTGCGCCTCATCAACGACCCCGAGCGCTACAGCCGCCTGCTGTCAGGCGCTAAGGAATAGGCGCTACCGAATAACATCACACGATGAATAGCACTACCGAAAGCCAAGCCCTGCGCGATGCGCAGGCGCGGTTGGCTCGCCGTGCCACATGGGTCGGATTCTGGTGCAATGCAGCCCTCGGCACGATAAAAATCATTGCCGGCATACTCAGCCGCTCGGGTGCCGTCATCGCCGACGGCATCCACTCGTTCAGCGACTTCGCCACCGACCTCATAGTCATCATCATGGTGACTCTCGGCCGCCGCGGGCCCAACACCCGCTACGAGTACGGCCACGGCAAGTATGAGACACTCGGCACCACACTCGTAGCCATAGCCCTCATCATCGTGGGCATAATTATCTTCTACGACGGCCTTGTCGCTGCCATATCCGTTGTGCGAGGGGCCGATATTCCGCGTCCGGGGCTGTTCGCGCTCATAGCCTGCGCACTGTCAATCGTGGTGAAGGAAATCCTCTATCGCTACACCGTCAAGGTCGGCCGTCGCATAAAGTCCGAAGCGGTCATTGCCAATGCCTGGCATCACCGCAGCGATGCCTTCTCGTCGATTGCCACCGTTCTCGGCGTCGGCGGAGCCATATTCCTCGGTCCAGGCGCACGCATCCTCGACCCGATAGCCATGATGATAGTGGCAGTAATGATAACATTGGTAGGTATCAAAGCCCTGCGTCCCGCCATCCTCGAATTGCTCGAAGTGTCACTGCCGGCCGACCGCCAACAGGTCATCGCCGACGCAATTGACTCCGTAGCCGGCGTCGAATACTTTCACCACCTGCGCACACGCCGCAATGGCACGGCCGTCATCGTCGACGTTCACATCAAAGTAAATCCGTTCATTCCCGTCGTCGAAGCACATGCCATCGCCACCGACGTGGAGCGAGCAATATCCCGCGCCGCCGACTGCGAGACAATCGTCACCACCCACATCGAGCCCTTCTTCCCCGACAAAATATTTAAAAATAAGTGTTGACGGCGAAAATAAATTGATCAATAAATATACGCTTGAATGCAGCGATGTTATTTTGTTCTTTTGCGGTCCAAAATTAACGTTTTAAATCGAATTTACGATCAGTTTTGGTCCGCAAATTCTCTTTTTTATATCATTTTTGGCCCACAAACGCTCTATCACTCAATTTCAGAAATTCACAGCCAAAGTGAAGCCGCGCGGATTGGGAGCGAACGTCGCCTCCGCACGATTGCGACGGGCGACATCCTTGGCCGGATTGCCTCGGAAGAGATCAATAACCTCATTCACCGGGTCGATAAGAAAACAGGCAATATGCCCCAACGCACTCGATCCCAGTAATTCATATCCGTTGTTGACAATCGTTCGCTTACCTTTGTAACACAACTCGCCGAGCACACTGCCCACAACAGGCGTTATCACAATATCCTGATACGACGGACGTTCCATAAAAGCCTCTATACCGAATTCCCAACCAATCGTCGATATGGCAGCCGAGTAGAGCATCGAGCCCCAAAAGCCGAAACCGCACGAACGCGCACCCATAAAGTACACCATTCCGGCATACGGATGCAACACATAATTGAATACAACATTATCGTGATCCCACTCCGGTCCTCGCTTGAATATGTTGCGGAACCAACGCTTGAACGGCGGCACAGACGTTATCTCCTCGCGATTCCATGCCGTCGCATCCTCCGGCAGAACTTGCAAAACCAGCAGCGTACCGACAAAAGCACCCGACAACACCGAAGTATTGATCCACATTCGATGCCACGACGGATTCTCGTTATACCAATTATAAGGCAACGCATACGGCGTCACCCACGACTTAACTTCCTGCGTCATAGCCGATTTCAGCGACAACGTATCATCGACACCGACAACCGATTCGACGACATCGCACGAATCAGATACAACAGAATCAGTCGGCAAACAGCCGGCTTCCGTTGATTGGGCTGACGCGCTAAGTGAGAATACAATAGTGGCAATAAATATGAGGAGATATTTTTTCATCGGTCGAACAGATCGGTTTCCCTTGTAACAATCAAATTTTTAAAATCGATTGCGAAGGTCGCGAAATAATCACAAACCGCCAACTCGACTTCCGAAACCCACCAACTTTTGGGAGTATTTCGCCAAAAATTCAATTTACACTATCGCATACAATGGCACACAATACAACTGACCTTGTCGCACATATGGCAACATAGAAAATCGCACAGCAGTCATATCCGGATTATTATGCAACATCATTGTCAAAGAATTAGCCCTCACGTTACCCTCCGCCTTGACCTCAATTGGCAATAAATTACCTTTATGCTGTATAACGAAATCCAATTCCAATCGCGTGTTGTCGGATTTATAATAAAAAACCGGAGCAACGCCAATGCTTATCATCTGTTGCAATACGTATTCTTCAGTCATACCGCCTTTATATTCCGAAAACACTTTGTTATTGATAAGAACCTGTGAAGGCTCTGTATCAACCATGGCCCCGAGAAGCCCGACATCCACAAGATACATTTTGAAAGATGTCAAATCCTCATATATAGCAAGAGGCAATGCCGGCTTTGTGCAGCGCGGCACTTTATAAACCAATCCCGCGTTCACGAGCCACTGTATTGCAATTTCAAAATCATTTGCTCGAGCGCCTTTGCGTAAGGCTCCGAACACAAATCGTTTGTTATCCTTAAACAACTGCGACGGTATACTCTTCCATACCATCCGTATTCGTTCCAGTTGTTCCTTGGGCGCATGTTTTGAAAAATCGCGCTCGTATCCGCTCAACAATTCTTTCTGTATACGCCTTACTTCCTTAAGCGCCCCGGCCGACACAACTTTCTATCTGCGCTATTCTTCCATTCTATAAGTTTTTGTAGCACAAGACGTTCCATTATATAATCACATTTTTCAGCACTTATTTAGGCAGCAAAGATACATTTTTCAGCACATATTTGCAATATATAAATGCATTTTTCAGCACTTATTTTATATGCCAAAATACATTTTTCGACACTTAACCAACTGAATATTTCCGCTTATAAAATTATCAGGCGCAAGCCGACGGTAAGGACAAGTGCATAGAAGCCGGCGAGGACATCGTCGAGCATCACACCCCAACCGTTGCCGAAGCGCTCCATACTGCGGCAACCGAGCGGTTTGAAAATGTCGATGAGGCGGAACATACCGAAGCCGAAGAAACCGAGAATACCGGTCAGCAGCGGCTCAGAACCGTATGCGCCAACACCGGCCACAAGACACGGAATCCACGTACCTACAAACTCATCAATGACAACCGTACGCGGATCCTCACCCCAATAACGCTCCATAATGCGCGAAGTCCACGCACCGACAACAGTAGTCGCCACAACCAAGACAGCCGTGATGACAATCAGCGTCGTTGCCGACGTGACGAAATACAGTCCGTACCAGATAAGCAAAGCGAGAAACGCTCCGAACGTTCCGGGTGCACCTGGCAAGAAACCCGTACCAAGACCCGTAGAAAGAATTACGTGAAACCACGGAGCCTCGCCCAATGGATGATTGTTATTGTTGCTCATACGTGTTATGGTGATTTAACGGTTGACACCCGCTCAATATTCGCGAGCGATGATATAGTCGAACAGACGGCGCAGATTTTCCACCGACCGCCCTTGCGGCATTGCATCAAGAATTGCCGACGCCTCCTCGCGAAGGTCCGCCATACGCTTGTATGCATAGTCGATACCGCCGTTGTCGCGGGCAAACGCTTGCAAACTTTCTATATCCTCGGCCGACAATTCAGGCTGTGCAACAAGCTTTGCCATCTCATCGCGCTGCGGAGTGCGCACGCTGTCGAGAGCATAGAGCAACGGCAACGTCACCTTGCCTTCGCGCAAGTCATTGCCCGTGGGCTTGCCCACCTTGTCAGGCTCATAATAGTCAAACACATCGTCGCGTATCTGGAAGCAAAGTCCGAGCAGATGAGCCACACGCGCCAATTGCTCGGTGGCGGCATCCGACGCCCCGGCCGCATAGCAACCCACTCGCGCGCACGCCACAAAGAGCGATGCCGTCTTGTAGTCGATAATCTTGAAATACGATTCCTCGGTGATCGAATGCTCGCGAGCATTGTATATCTGATCTATCTCACCGAGCGACAGCAACTTGCCGAGATTACCCACGGCATCGATAATGCGCATATCATCAGTGAGGATAGCACGCTGAAGCGCCGTCGACACAAAGAAGTCGCCTACGAGCACAGCAATGTGATTGTCCCACACGGCATTGATCGTGGGTTTGTTGCGACGCAACTTCGAATCATCGACCACATCATCGTGAATCAGCGAAGCATTGTGGAGCAACTCCACCGCTGCAGCCGCATTGAGCACACGCTCCGACGCGCTACCATATATATGTGCGCACAGCAACACTATGATAGGCCGAATCTGCTTGCCCTTCGTCGTAAGATATGACGTAATGACAGTGTCCATCAGGTCGTTGCCCGAAATCAGGCACTCGCGGATGAGACTGTTGAGCCGCTCCAAATCCGGAGCAAGGTCTTTCTTAATGGCTTCAAATGCTGTCATAGTCATATAAATATTGTGCAAAATTAAAAAAAATCACCCATACGGCAAAATCAAAACATTTTTCAAAAATTTATTTCAAAACATTTGGTCGGTAAAAATAAAAGTCGTAACTTTGCATCGCTTTCGGCGAGAAAGGGCGTTTAGCTCAGCTGGTTCAGAGCATCTGCCTTACAAGCAGAGGGTCGGGGGTTCGAATCCCTCAACGCCCACTCTTTAATCACCAATCTTGTCGAAAGGGCGTTTAGCTCAGCTGGTTCAGAGCATCTGCCTTACAAGCAGAGGGTCGGGGGTTCGAATCCCTCAACGCCCACTCAAATGAAAGCCAACATCACCGCGATGTTGGCTGCTTTGTTTTTATAAGGCAAAGTATTGCGAATATTTCAACCTTAATTTGTACTTTTGCAAAAAACAGTCACATATGCGAACCCTTTCATTATTATATTTGTTCATAATATCCGTTCCGGCATTTGCTTCCAACAATCTGACGCCGTGGCAAAAAGCGGCCATTGCTACTCGATTTGCCGCCGAAGTCAAGTATAATTTTGCCGGTTACGACCGATTCGCGCAAGACTACGACAGCATTTGCCAAGCCGAACTTCCGGCTCTTGTCGCCACGGAATCCGATGAGGATTTCAACCGCCAAATCCAACTTTTCGCAAACCGACTTGGCGATGGCCACACACGCATAAGTTTCAAAGAAGACATCGCATACGCCCCGATTCTTCAAAAGAGAATCGGCGACAAAGTATTTGTAACAGAGGTATTCTCAGACGAATACGCATCGAAAGACATCAAGCGTGGCACAGAAATAATAGCTCTGAACGATATTCCGGTAATTGAATATGCCGAAAAATATGTAGTCCCTTACATTCCTTCATCCACCCCGCAATGGTCGGCGACATACCCTTTCAACAGTACAAATCTCACAAAGGGACGACGTGGTGAAGCTATAAAGTTGACTTTCAGAAATGGAAATGACAAACCGTTTGACATCATTGACAGCCGCCAATCGCCACGCGACATTGTCAAACCCGATATGTCAATAAAATTCAGTTCACTACCCGGCAATATAGGACTACTTACAATTCCAAGTTTTCAACGAGGCGATTTCGATCCCGACACATTTCTCGAACTTGCAGACACCATTTTTGCGACAGACGGCCTGATCATTGACATTCGCAACAACACCGGCGGCAACAGCGGATACGGTCAATTGGTGATGCGCCTGCTTGCCAATGACACTATTCCACAAGCGCCATGGCGAACGCCCAAGTACGAAGCCGCCTACGCATCATGGGGCAGACAATGGGAATCCGAAGAAATACCGTCTGACCCGATCATACCATTTCACCTTCAGACCTCCGAGATTCCGAAGTATGACAAACCTATCATTCTTCTTGTGAGCGGCAACACCTTTTCGGCTGCCGAAGATTTCACAGTTCTGTTCAAAAACGCAAAACGTGGCATCGTAATGGGAACTCCTACTGCCGGAAGCACAGGCAACCCCATTATGGTCGACTTAGGATGGGGATATTGGGGCAGAATATGCACAAGACACGAAAGATTGGCAGACGGCACTGAATTCATAGGCATCGGCATACAACCCGACATCTTCATCAAAGAAACGCCCGACGTAATCTTCGGAAAGGACAACCTCATAGAAGCAGCCTTGAAAGAATTGAAAAAATAGATAATAAGGAGGCTGTGTCAAAAAAGGCACAGCCTCTTTTATTTTTGATGTATATGGTGGT
>CALKKU010000010.1 GCA_937995285.1 uncultured Bacteroidales bacterium
CTCAACTATAAGCAGCCGTTGAAATAACTTTATGATGTTCAAAATAACGAAATGTCGGCGAAAGCCGGCAAAGGTTGTGGCGAGCCTTTGGCCAGCCTGCGGCGAACAAAAAATGCTGCGGCGCATGGTGGCGGCCGCAGCATTTGCTACACGGAGATGGCTTATCGGAACTTTATATAGGGGTTGAAGTGTCGTAAGATGGCACCATATTTTATTATTTCAGCATTGGTCATCAGCCTCGCGGATGCAGAAGCCCTGATGAATTTATCAACCCACCTGCCGGTTTTGGCATCCTTTACTTGGGTTATTCGATATTCTTGCACGTGAACAGTGCCCTTATGAAAGATCTGACCGTCATATTTATTCTTGTGATCGTGATTCCAATCAAAGTCGAGGCGCATTTTCTTGTCTGGCCCATATAGTTTCGCTTGTGTTGCCATCCCGTCAGCACCTTTTGCAAAGTACATATCGGATGAACCACCGTATGCAGGGAGATCCTGATGCTTTGTTTTAAACGGAATTTTCTTTTCCACCATTTTACCTGACACACCATTTATGATGATTCGTTCTGATACAGTTGTGTAGGTATAGGCATAGAAGTCATTCTTGCCATTGTTGTATGCTCGTTGATCTCCCATATCACATATAGGCGTTATTGTGGTCAAACATTGCGTCCTTGTAGTCACGTTCTCGTAGCCATTCGAGAAGAGTCAGGTTGCGATTAATGAACCCCGCGTCTTTCAGGTTGACATTTAGAGCCTCTGATAGGCTCATTACATGTACACTTTCTGCCGGGTTGTTCTCGTCGCCTGTTCCGATGATAAATTCATCGTACCCGTCTCGCAGAAGGAATATTGCGTCTGAATTGTCTTTTTCTGAGAAATGTACTTCTTTGCAAGGGGCGAGTTCATTTTCCATCTTTGCTCGAAGAGCAGAAAAGAACGCTCGTTCGTTGTCTGTATGTGGATGAGCGATTAGTTCGTCCAATATTACGGCGTCTTCAGGCCATAATTTGTTTTCGTTGACCATATCTATATGTTTTTCTTATTTAGTTTGTGTGTGATGTAAGGCTCGATGAACTGGAGATCTGTGGAGAATCCTGGAATATCGCGTTTATGCCCATAAACAATTATGCATGTAGGCGATAGTCGGCTATCGAGTTCGCGTATAGCGTATTCCCATAATTCTTTCGAACGTCTGCATGAATTTACGCCTATTCCACATACTGCGATTACGCTTTTAGTCGGGAGCCCTTCAAAGCAATATTCAAAGGAGTCTGCACCACCCCAACTTGCAGTCGGAACGACGTCATATCCGCATTTTTGAGCGAATGCTCCTGCAAAGCGAGAGCGGTAGATGTTGTACTTGTTGAGGAATGAGACTTGATCCTCTTCAATGTACAGTGAGAAGTCGGGACACATTATGGCTCGATACTCACTCAATTTGTATATGGTTCTATCCAGTTTAGACCACATTGCAGTGGCAAATTTGTAGTCATCTTCAAAGAAATGAATACCTACATCAGGCCCCTTGAATTTATTGCGCTCGGAATATGGATAGAACATAAAATCGCAGGATTTTGTGTATGGCTTAAGAATAGGGAAGCCATTGTTGTCCGTAAATTCAAGTCCGGATATAAGATGCATATTGTTATATTCAAGTTTGCTACGGCGTGTTGACGTGAGAGCCATCATTGTTGTCAGTTTCCCACTTGACGTACAACTTTGTATGTAATTCTCTTTGACTGAGAATAAGGATGGGGTGTTGCTATATGAGTATTTCATATTTATGAACACTTTATATATTCCGGGCTTTGGGTGCACGGATTTAACCCCGAGATTTTTTGAAGGAGTAATTTTGATAAGATACTGAAAAATCGTACCTTTGCCTTTGAAAATCAGCGATTTTACCCCTGTACTTTTGGGATGAGAACTATAAAATCTCGTAAAAATCGTATTATAATCCCATATATCCGACGCCAATCGTATATGGGATTTTTTCATCCCTTATTCTTTTGTTTTCTTTTCCTTTCTCATAATTATTCGTTTATTTAATTTGTAAACTTGCCCGTCTAAAAGTTCGTCAAGGTCTGTCATTCGAACTAAATCGAACATAATGTTGAATCGTTTGTAATCAAAACCAAGAGAGTCAAACATTAGAGAAGTGGGCAAATAATAGTATGCTCCGGCCTTTATTACTTTAAAGGCGTCTTCATCCGGCGTATCTGTTATTATCAGATATAATGATTTTTCATCTTCATCATCGCGTGCGAATTTTGCAAGTGAAGACGGAGATAGAGACAGAGCAGTCGCTGTGTCTGCTGTAAATCCTAATCGCCCCGATGCGTGGATGGTGGCTTTGAGTTTTACGTTAAAATCTCGTGTTCTTATTATTGTGATCATAATATTATTTTTTGCAAAGATAAAATGTTTTAATGTCATTACAAAATTATTTTGTCATTATTTCATTGCGCTGCTTTGTTATTCACTTAACTGTGTTAATACTGCAACGTTTTAACTACTTTATAATGACTTGCAATTAAAACGTATTTACCTAATGCGAATTGCACAAAAAATGCTGCGGCGCGTGGTGGCGGCCGCAGCATTTGCTACACAGTATGAAATTTTTGACAAGGGTTATTTCAGTGAGTCGTATTCTTCGTCGGTGACGGGTTCGAGCCATTCGTTCGAGGCGTTTTCGCCCGGAATTTCAAAGGCGAGGTGGGCAAACCAGCTGTCGGCTGCCGCGCCGTGCCAGTGCTTCACGTTGGCAGGAATGTGGATGACCGTGCCGGGCAGGATTTCCTGTGCCGGTTTGCCTTCTTCCTGATACCAGCCGCGGCCGGCTACTCCCACGAGCATCTGGCCGCCGCCCTTGGTGGCGTGATGGATGTGCCAGTTGTTGCGGCAACGCGGTTCGAAAGTGACGTTGGCAAAGGGTATCTGCTCCGTCGATACGCGGGCGAGGTAACTGTTGCCGGTGAAGTATTTGGCATAGGCTGTGTTGGGCTCGCCGACGGGGAATATCATTTCGCGTTGGAACGCGGCTTTGGCATCGTCGCCGGTAACGTCTTCGGCCCACACTTCCTTGGCTTGGCGGAATGCTGCCCAAGCCTTGGGCCATCCGGCGTAGAATGCAATGTGGGTGATGATCTCGGCAATTTCCGTACGTGTGATGCCGTTGTTCTTGGCCGACTGAAGGTGGAATGTCAGCGAAGAGTCGGTGATACCTTGGCTGATGAGCGAGGTGATGGTGACGAGGCTGCGGTCGCGCAGGCTCAGCAAGTCGTTGCGGCTCCATACTTCTCCGAAGAGGATGTCGTCGTTGAGGTGAGCGAACTCGGGAGCGAACTCACCGAGCTGGTCATGCCCGGCTGTTTGTACAATTTTTACTTGTGCCATAGCATTGAAAGTAAACAAACTTAATATCGTGAAGAAAATTAATTTTTTCATGTAACTATGATTGTATCGAGGGTTGAAGAATCGAACAATAATCACGATGCAAAGATAACACGTTGCCACCGATAATCCGGTGTCAAAATCTCGTGATTTTATACCAAAATTACGGATTTTCAGCACAACGTCTGTGGGCGCAATACGCTCATTTGATGTAGTTGTTAATTACATTTGCCGGGTTGAGCGGTGTCTGGTCGGTGAGCGTCAGCGACTTTATCATATGTAGTGTTGACTGCTTGTAGTGTTTGAAATGCGGCGATGCAATGTGCGATTCGTAAGATGCCCGGTCGGCATACATTTCAAGAATGGTGACAATTGTCGGATTTTCATTTTCGCGCATTGCATACATGGCAAGCACACCGGGTTCGGTGCGCAACGACACTTCACCTACTTCGGATGCGCAAGCCATATATTCATCGATATATTCAGGCGCAACTTCAATCTTCGAAAGTCTGACGATGCCGTCGGCAGCCATCGTACGCTTGGCGCACATACCGGTGGCGTCGCTGAGGTGCAGACATTTGCCGATCACTTCGCCTGTGGCGAGGTAGGAATATGTCGGGAACTCGAACAACACGGGTTTTAACTTCGTGTAATCGAGTTTGCCGTCGCTGTCGAGCACCTCTGTTCGAGCATAAGTATTTGTCACATAGCAGATGAAGTTGTCGAATCCTTCCGACTCGTACATATCCACCACATTGCATTCCATTGTCAGAGGTGATTCATCGATGACAGGAGTGCCGTTGTCGCCGAAGTGATATTTGAATACGCCGGATTTGTCGGTGTCGGCGCCGCTTACACTGCCTGCGTAATCAGCCTTTGGCAGCATTTCGCGGCTAACGAGATTGATCGACAGTTTGCGCGAAGCTTTGATACCCTGATTGGTGTAGTGCTTGTTGCTCATACTTATCAGGATTCGGTCGTGGCCGATGATGCCGGTATGTCCTACGACCAACCAATTCACCTTGCCGTTAACCACAGCTCCTACCACTGTCATTGGCTTCGGGTAGAGAGCCAAGAGACTTCCTAAATTTTTCTTTCCCATAATTTCTGTTTCAGCCTTTATTTTATTGTTGCCTTGTGCCTTTACCTCCATTGCTGTCGTGATGGAAAGCGATAGCACAAGAAGAAACAATGACAATCGATTTTTTATGTTCATACTTTAAGTCAAGGGAATTATTTGTCTATCTGACTTTCTATTGCTGCATTGGCACGATGTCCCATGATGTCAATTTTGTCCAACTCGTCATTGAATTGCTCCAATTCTTCAGCGGAAAGTCTCGTCATAGGCACTCCGACAAGTTCGTCAAGATGCCAATACTTGGTGGTGCCAGGGATAGCCAAAGTATATGGACGCATACTCAACACCCAAGCGATGGCAAACTGGGCAGGAGTAATCCCCTTGTGCTCTGCCCACCGCTGTACCAATCGGATAAGCGGCATGTTGTGCTTCATCGCCTCCGGCTCAAAACGAGGAAGGACGGCACGGCGGTCGGGCAACACATATCTACTGTTCTCATTGTGGATGCCTGTAAGATAACCTCTGCCGATAGGGGCATACGCCACGAAGTCGATGCCCAACTCTTCGAGTGTCGGGAAAATCTTGGTCTCCGGCTCACGCCACCAAATGGCATACTCGCTTTCCACAGCCGACAAAGGTTGTACGGCATGTGCACGACGGATGGTCTTGGCACTTGCCTCGCATAGACCCCATTGCAAGACCTTTCCTTCCTTAATGAGTTTCCCTACGGTCTCTGCCACCTCTTCGATAGGAACTTCTGGGTCAACACGATGTTGGAAAAGCATGTCGATGTGGTCGGTCCCAAGTCTTTTCAGCGAACCCTCCACCGCTTTGCGGATATGATCCGGCTTGCTGTTCACTACGCTTGGGTTTCCCTCAGCCACAGCGAAGCCAAACTTTGTCTCTATCGTTACCTTGTCACGGATAGGGCGCAATGCCTCGCCTACCCATTCTTCGCTTCCATACACTTCCGCCGTGTCGAAAAGAGTGATGCCGTGGTCGTAGGCACGGCGCACCAAGCGAAGCATATCTTCCTTGGTGGTGCTGCATCCATAATAACCCACAGGACATATGTCCACTGTTCCCAAGCCGATGGAAGTGACTGTTCGCTTGCCTAGCTTGCGCTCTTCAAATGCTTGATGTTGTACGCCATTTGCTGCATTCGAGCCTAAGTCTGTATTATTCATAGGCATTTCATTTTTAAACATCTTGCCAAACATAGACTGGGAAGCCATAAAGCCTGCTCCTGTCAAAGCCGACTTTTTCAAAAAATCTCTTCGGTCCATTGTAAATTACTTTTCAAGTCTCACCTTGACATTGCCGGGCACTTTCAAAGTCTCGATGCCGTTGCCGTCGATATGTCCTATTTTGATAAGGTCGTCGCTATGCGGCCAACTTTTGCAGAAGATGGCTACGTTATTCCACGGTTTGTAGATAACGATGTCGCCCGGAATCGGAGCGCAACCTGTTGTTGCACCGGTCGTGTTCAGCTCAGGTTCGGGATAAAATATCTTTTCTGTTGTGTTGTTGAAGTCACTAAGTGTAACATCGAGCGGCAGGCGTGAGATAAGGTCGTTCGCGGCTGCGTTGTTTTCCATTGTTACCGTTGTGGTTCGGTTTCCTATTATTATTTTCATAGAGAGGGCTGTTTTGTCAATTGGATTTTCTGTGAGCGCATTTGATTCATCGTCGTTTGTACAAGCCGATGTCGAGATTGAAATGAGCAATAGAGCGATGATTGAAAAAAATTTCATAAGCGAAAGTTTACTTTACGATAATCTTGGTCGATTTATTTCCTTTATTGCGATTGTATGTTTTTACAACATACATCCCCGGTGTCAAGGTTTCGAAGTCGGATTCAGATGTCGTGGATGTCATAATCCGGTTGCCTGCGGTGTCATAAACGACTGCACGGCCGTATTCACTTCCCAAATCTATGGACGCAACACCATCCGAGGCGTCGAAACCGGTTCTTGAAATCCATTCGGCAATCATCGAATGGCAAGCGGAGGTCTGCGAGGATCGAATCCATAGACTTTCTGTGAAGTCGCCGTCGGGAATAAGGCGCCTGGCATCGGCTGCAACACCACTTATGCCGCTGCTTGCGCTTGACACAATCAGCCCGATTTTCTTACCGGCCATTTTCGCGCCGTTGTGAAACAGAAATGTTTGCATCGGGGCTGCCATGTGGCTCCACCATAGAGGCACTGATACAATCACGGCATCGTAGTCATCGAAATCTACACTGATTTCTTTGATTTCCGGATATGATGCCGCGTCGTCGGGCGCTGCATTGATAGCCTCAATAAGAGCATCGCCCACGGCATAGCCGTTCGCGGCATAGTCGATGCCTTCATCGACCGGTTCAATTTCCACGATATCGGCATCCGGTATTTGCGATGAAAGATCGTTGACTATGGTTCGGATGTTGTTCGTGAAACTGTAGTAAGCAATGAGTGTCTTGGCATTGACGGAAAGCAGGGCTGCCAATGTGAGAGCGAATGTTAAAAGATACTTTTTCATAGCCTGTTATTCTTTAGGATTGTTGTTCGGTTTGTTGTGGCGATTTGCGCTATCGTATTGTTTGATGAGGCCGCTGACGATTTCAATCTCATTGCCTTCAAGAATCTTGTCCTCGGATTTCTCATCGAGGCAATGGTTGAGAACCTGCGACGCCGTGATGCCGTGGCGCTCGGCTATGTAGCGCATTGTTTCATTGTTGAGTAAATTCCTTTCTTCCATATTGCAAAGTTACAGTCGGTCGCGGTTTGCAGTCGTGTCGATTTTCGGCGGGTTTGTATCAATTTTACGGATTTGTATTCATTGCCAACTATTATTCGATTGCAAACCGCTATATTTGCAGTAAAATAACGGTTATATGTCTGCAAGCAAGATTTTGAAAGTTAACGAAGTTGCCGATTACAGTCGCTATGTCGGCGCACCGATGACGCATCCGCTGGTCAATGTGATTGACTACGCCGATCTGCCTCCGATTCGTCATAGTCTCAACAACTATGGAATCTACGGTATTTTCTTTCACGACGAGTCAGATATAGGCTTATCATACGGTTGCGGCAAATATGATTACAAAGAGGGTGCCGTCATATGTGTCGCCCCCGGACAAGTCGGGGGTAAAGAGGATAATGGAGAGACGGTCGACCTCACCGGTTGGGCATTGCTTTTTCATCCGGATTTGCTTCGGGGCATGCACCTCGAAAAGACAATCAGAGATTACTCGTTTTTCGATTACCGTATAAACGAGGCTTTGCATATGGCTGCAGAGGAACATGACATACTCGTAGCTTTGATGAAGCAACTCCGCGCTGAAATCTCATGTAAGCGCGATAGCCTGCAAGATACTATAATCGTCGGATATATCGAATTGATACTCAATTATTGCCGCCGCTTTTACAATCGCCAGTTCATTACGCGTACATTGGTGAATACCGATACTTTGAAGCGCCTTGACAGTCTTCTCCGCAAATACTTCGACGATAATCTCCAATTATCGCTTGGATTGCCCACGGTACAGTATTGTGCCGATGCATTGTGCATGTCGGCCAATTACCTTGGCGACCTCGTTAAAAAATCCACCGGCGTGTCGGCCGGTGGATACATACGTCAGTATATTGTGCGCGAGGTCAAGAACCGCCTTTCGGCAGGCGTCGGTGTCGCGCAAGTGGCCTACGACCTTGGCTTCGACTATCCGCAGCATTTGAGCCGTATGTTCAAACGCGTAACCGGAATCACTCCGACTGAGTACAGCAAAAGTTTGTAGAAGTTCACAGCGTTGCGGCGATGGAGGCGCCGCAGGTGAGTGTGTTCATCCATTCGCCGCTGTGGCTGCTGTGCGACGGTTGCAGATTGTAGTCGAGAAAGAAGCGCACGCCGAAGTGCTGATGAGCACGAAAGGTGAGCGACAGTCCGGTGCCCGTGCAGAAGCCGCCGCGACAGGCAACCGATATGCCGTCTTCAAGGTCGAGCCTCGGATAGTGCGCGTAGCCGCCGAGAAGCTTTGATCCTACAAGCAGCCGCGACGACAGCGGATAGGAGAAGTATGCGCCGAGGCAGACTGTCACCACATCGAAGGTATTGCTCTCGGCCGTCTCCTCGTTCACGATTATTGAAGTGTTGCTTGCCGTAAAACGCCCGCCCGCACCGACATATTGATTTATAAAATATGCGCCTTCCACGCCGGCCGTGCTGCCCGATGATGTTCGGAACGATACGTTGTCGTTGATGTCGTAGCCGCTGAGCGGAATGTTGATTCCGAGATAGAGGCTTACGAACGACGGGCGGTCGTCGCGCGAGAACGTCTCGTTGTCGTCGAATTCGGTCAGCCCCTTGTCTTTGAATATCAGGTCGGCAAGATAGTAGCCGAGTTCGGTGGTGAGAATGCCGATGCCTGCGCCGGTGAGCACATCGCTGAGCCAGTGCTTGTTGTTGGCCATGCGCATCAGCCCCGTTGCGGAGGCCACGGAGTATGCTCCTATGCTTACCCACGGGCTCAGATGTCCGTATTCCTTTGCGAGCATAGTCGCCGTCATAAAAGCCGTCGCCGTGTGGCCCGAGGGGAATGAGTGATTGTTCGAGCCGTCGGGCCGCATCACTCCGGTCGTTTGCTTCAGCGTGTTTACGATGCCTCCCATCAATGCAGCAGAGAACGCATCCGATACGAGCATTCGCGGCCATGAACTGCGGCTTGGAACACCGAACGCTTTCATTCCAAGCATGGCCACGCCTGGTGCATACTGCATATAGTCGTCGAGGTGGCGGCTGAAAGTCGGCATATAGTCGTTGCGCAAGTTGCGGAAGTGGTCGTCCTCGCCTTTTACGATAAGTCCGCCGACGACCAGCGGCACGCCGATAAATGTCATCTGATATGCCCGCGAAGCCGTGATGCGTTCGAGTAGCGGCGCTTTGGTCGTGCCGGGCATGGCGGGAGCGACGATGCTGTCGGTCGGTGTTTGGGCGTGAGCCGGCGACACTACTGAAGCCGCGACCACAAGAGCGACGGTTGCACGCTTGGCCGGGCGGAAGTTTATACGGAAGTCGGGAATGCGGAAGCACTCTTTACACCGTTTGGGCAGCAGCTTATATGCAGAGACTCCGATTGCCGTGCCGAGGAGCGCTCCGCCGACGATGTCGCCAACATAGTGTACGCCGAGGTATATGCGCGAGTAGCACACGGCCAATGCGAACACAACGAGTGCGAATGTGGCTATGCGATGCCGTAGCAGCAATGCCACGAGCGTCACCGCTCCGAATGCATTCGCCGCGTGGCTCGATACGAAGCCGTAGATGCCGCCGCGATATGTGCCCACAAAGTGCAGAGCGCCTTGCAGCGACGCTTCGTACGACGGTCGCAGTCGCGCAAACAGAGGTTTGCATACGGTGGCCGAAAGCTGGTCGCATACAGCCACGGTGGCGGCAATCGCCACGACGACCGTCACGGCTTCTTTCAGCAGCCCGCGACGATGAAAGATATAGAGAAAAAGCAACAGAGACGGCAATATCCACACAAGGCGCGACGACAGTGCCACGAAGCACCAGTCGAGCACAGCCCCTCCGTTGAAGTTAAGGCCGAGGGTCAGGGCCTTGTCGATATTGTCGAGTTGCGATAATAGGGTTGCAAGCATTGGTCAACACATTACATCTGAAATTTCGATGCAAATGTATCAACCGATTTTGTTGAAATATTGAAGACGGATAAATTTATCGACTTCGCTCGCCGAACAGCACCTCGAACGTATGCTCGCCGGTCTTGTACGAGTACCGTATTTGCCACGAGTGGTAGTCGCAGATTGCTTTTACGATAGCCAAGCCGAGGCCGTTGCCGCTTCGCTTGTCGCCGCTCTGATAGAAGCGGTTGAATATGCAACGGGCGTCCAGCGCCGGTTCGTCGGATGTGTTGGCTACCGACAGATGCTCGGCGTCGGCCGTGATGAGGATGCTTCCGCCCTGTCTCTTATACACATCTCCGAGCC
>CALKKU010000011.1 GCA_937995285.1 uncultured Bacteroidales bacterium
GTCTTCGCCGTCGAAGGGCTGTTCGCGGCCACCGTTGAAGAAGAATGTCACGTGGGCATACTTTTCGGTTTCGGCGATGTGGAGCTGCTTCTTGCCCTGCTTCGAGAGGTATTCGGCGAGAGTGTTGCTTACGTCTTCCTTGTCGAAGATGATGCTTACGCCCTTGAACGACGAGTCGTATGGTGTCATGCAGAAGTACTGCAAGCCGGGAATGGTGTGCATACCCTGGTCGGGCATATCACCCTGTGTGAGGACCATGGTGAGTTCCTTGGCGCGGTCGTTGCGGTAGTTGAAGAAGATGACAACGTCGCCTTCCTTGATGGTGCCGTCGATTGTGGAGTTGTTGATAGGCTTAACAAATTCGTCGGTGACGTCGTTGTCGTAGCTCTGCTGCATGGCGGCAACCATATCGGTAGCCTGTTCGCCCTTGCCTTCAACGAGGAGGTCGTAGGCGATCTTCACGCGATCCCAACGCTTGTCGCGGTCCATTGCGTAGTAGCGGCCGACGATCGATGCGATCTTGCCTGCCGACTTGGCGCAGTGTTCTTCGACTTGCTCGATGAAGCCCTTGCCGCTGTGCGGGTCGGTGTCGCGGCCGTCCATAAAGCAGTGGAGGTATACGTTTTCGAGGCCGTAGTGCTTGGCGATGTCGCACAGGGCGAAGATGTGATTGAGTGATGAGTGAACGCCGCCGGTCGATGTGAGGCCCATCAGGTGAAGACCCTTGCCGGTACGCTTGGCATATTCGTAAGCGGCCTTGATCTGCGGATTTTCGAGAATCGAGCCTGATTCGATGGCCTTGTTGATTTTCACGAGGTCCTGATATACGATGCGGCCGGCACCGATGTTGAGGTGGCCTACTTCGGAGTTGCCCATTTGGCCGTCGGGCAGACCTACGTTTTCACCGCTGGCCTGAAGCTGCGAGTGAGGATAGTCGCGAAGAAGTGAATCCCAGTAAGGAGTGGGAGTCGAGAAGATGACGTCATCGTGGCGATGGTCGCCGATGCCCCATCCGTCGAGGATGATAAGGAGTGATTTTTTGCTCATAGCAGTATATTTATTTGTTGTTTATGTTCATTTAGTAGCGGCTTCGGCCGGTTGCGGTTGGTGATTCTGAGCGGCAAGGAGGACGGCGCGGTCGACGATGTAGGGCGATTCGTCGGGCTTGAACGAGCCGGAGCGTAGCCAACGGTACAACTTCAAGCATGCCCAGGCATCGATGGCGGCATAGATTTGTTGTGCTTCGGTAAGTGTCTCGGCCTCCCAATTGGTGAGCCGTTGAGCCTTTGAGATGCGTTCTCCGAAGATGATTGCGTAGATCTTCTGAAGCGATATGTCGTTGATATGAAAGTACTTCACATATTCTTGCAGGTCGATGAAGCCTTGGGGATAGAGGTCTGGCGACAGGCGGCGCATCACCGAGAAGTCGTCGTGAACCGACAATCCGATTTTGATTATTTCGGGGTCTTCGAGGAAGCGTTTCAGCACATCGGAAATTCCGAGGATATTGAGTCTTATCAGATAACAATGTTCGGCAGTGGAGAGTTGCAGCAACGCCACGTTGTGCATCCGTCCGCGGTGGAACGACGGGCGGGTCTCGGTGTCGAATCCCACGACGCGGGCGCGGGTGAGTTCGCGAATCGCCACTCGGAGCATCGGCGCGGTGTCGACAACGGTTATAGTGCCGGGAAATGTCACTGCCGGCATATTTGCGACTTTTTCTTTGCTGATGGCGATGGTCTGAGTATGGGGATTCATAGATTCGATACCTGTAATTGCACTGCAAATTTACAAAAAAATAATGTAACTTTGTGGTATGAATTCTGAAGTACATGATTCTTGGGATCGCCTGCACTTGTGGCATCCCTACACCTCGACGCTGTCGCCTCTCCCCACATATAAAGTACAACGCGCTGACGGTGCTGTAATTACATTGACCGACGGCACACGCCTTATCGACGGTATGTCGTCGTGGTGGTGCGAAATCCACGGATATAACAACCCGCGTCTCAATGCTGCGGCCAAGGCTCAGATAGACAAGATGAGCCATGTGATGTTCGGCGGCTTCACTCATGAGCCGGCTATCGAACTTGGAAAAATGTTGCTCGAAGCGGCGCCGCCGTCGATGCATAATATATTCTATGCCGACTCCGGCTCGGTGGCCGTGGAGGTCGCCATGAAGATGGCCGTGCAGGCCGCTATCTCGGCCTCGGGCAGCCACGACAAAACAAACTTTGCCACAATCCGCTCCGGCTACCACGGCGACACGTGGAATGCGATGAGCGTGTGCGACCCGGTGACGGGTATGCACGGCGCCTTCGGTCCGGCTCTGCCGGTGCGTTACTTCGTGCCGCAACCGCGTTCGCGCTTCGACGGCGAATGGAACAGCGCCGACATTGCGCCGGTGGAACAGTTGTTTAAAGAACACGCCGACGAATTGGCTGCCTTCATCCTCGAACCGATAGTGCAGGGTGCCGGTGGTATGTGGTTCTATCATCCGCAATTCTTGCGCGAATTGCGCACGCTGTGCGACCGCTACGGCATCCTTCTCATATTTGATGAAATCGCAACGGGCTTCTGGCGTACGGGCAGAAAATTTGCTTGGGAACACGCCGGCGTTGAACCGGATATAATGTGTATCGGCAAGGGTCTTACGGCAGGATACTTGACGATGAGCGCCGTGCTGACGACGCAGAACGTGGCCGACACCATATCGCGCGGCGAGGCCGGAGTGCTGATGCACGGTCCCACATTCATGGCCAATCCTCTTGCCTGCGCCATCGCCGTGGAATCGCTCAAGATGCTCAACGAAGCGGATATGGCCGGGCGCATAGCGCACCTCGAAGCACGCATCAAGCAGGGGCTCGAACATGCTCGTGCACTGCCCAACGTGACCGATGTACGCGTCATCGGCACTATCGGTGTGGTCGAAGTCGACAAGCCCGTCGATGTGGGCGAGTTTCAGCGTCGATGCGTCGACAAGGGTGTGTGGATTCGCCCGTTCGGTCGCAATGCCTACATTATGCCGCCTTATGTCATCGACGACGAGCAGTTGGATTACCTCTGCTCGGCGCTTGTGCAACTCGTTAAGGATATGCCGAAGTAAGAACGATGGACGTAAACGAAACATTGGACATGCTCGGCGCCTCTGGCAACTTTCGCACCATTCCAGACGACACGTTGACCGAGAATGTAGTTGATCTGTCGTCGAATGATTACCTCGGCATGGCGGTAGATATGAACTTGCGCCACCGATTTCTTGAACAAATGACGACCGAGCGGCTTGAAATGACATCGAGCGCCTCGCGCCTGCTCGCGGCCTCGCAGCATTCCTACAACCGCCTCGAACGTCTGCTTTCTGACAGCTACGGCGGAACGCAGGTGTTATTGTTCAATAGCGGCTACCATGCCAACACCGGACTTGTGTCGGCCTTGGCCGACCGCTCCACGCTCATAGTCGCCGACAAGTTGGTGCACGCCAGCATCATCGATGGTATAAAGCTCTCGGGTGCGCCGTTCGAGCGCTTCCGCCACAATGATTACGAGCATCTGAAGCGCATACTCGAAGCGAAAGCGGCGCAGTATGCTAATGCGCTTATTATCGTGGAGAGCGTCTATTCGATGGACGGCGACCGTGCGAACTTGCAGCAGATAGTCGACATCAAACATCACTTTGCCAATGCGCTCCTCTATGTCGACGAGGCTCACGGTGTGGGCGTTCTCGGCCCGGGCGGTCTTGGCGAATGCGCTCGTGTCGGCGTTCTCGACAATGTAGATATTCTCGTGGGCACGCTCGGCAAGGCATTGGCTTCGACCGGGGCGTTTGCGGTGCTGCAAGGTCGCTTGCGCGACTTCATGGTGAACCGCGCCCGCAGTTTCATATTCTCCACGGCTTTTCCGCCTGTATGTGCCGAATGGACGTGCCTCACATGGCAGCGAATGCTCGAAGGCGACGACCTGCGCAGCCGCCTTCAGAAACTTGCCGCAGCGCTTGCCGCGGTGATACCGGGCGGCGAGCCGTCGCACATACGTCCGTTCATTGTGGGCGATGCCGCGCGGGCTGTCGCCCTGTCGGCCAAGTTGCGCGAGGCGGGATTCAAAGTGCTGCCCATCCGCACTCCGACCGTGCCGCCGGGTACGGAGCGTCTGCGCTTCTCGTTGTCGGCGGCAATCGACAATTCCGACATAGAGCGCCTCGGTACAGTATTCAATCAACTCACTTCGCAGCAGTGAACCACGAACTTATATCGAACGAAGGCTCGCGCCGCCTGCTCCTCATCTTTGCAGGGTGGGGAATGGATGCCGGTGTGTTCGCAGGACTTAGCCGCCCCGGCTACGATGTGATGGTGGTGTGGGACTATCGGTCGTTCTACATCGACTGGACTTGCGTCGAAAGCTACGACGAAGTGTGCCTGTTGGCGTGGTCGATGGGCGTGTTTGCAGCGTCGCAGACCACGCAGGCCATCGACTACAAGATTACCAAGCGTGTGGCGGTCAACGGCACTCTGTGGCCGATCAATGACAATTACGGGATACCGGAAGATATATTCTACGGCACGCTCAACGGCTTGTGCGAGCGGTCGATAGCCAAATTCAACCGCCGTATGTGCGGCACCCGCGAGGATTTCGAGCACTTCAGTTCTCATGCTCCGCAGCGCCCTGTCGACGAACTCCGCGACGAACTTCAGGCCGTGGCCGACCGACTGCTGTTGGCCACGCCGACGCAGGCTCGGTGGGACTTGGCCGTCATCTCGCGCCGCGATCGCATATTTCCGTTTTACAACCAGCAGCGTGCGTGGACGGCGCCGCCTTCGGGTGCGCGAGCCACGGCTATAAAAGTCCTTGATTCGGGACATTATGTCGATTTTCAGCACT
>CALKKU010000012.1 GCA_937995285.1 uncultured Bacteroidales bacterium
ACGCTTGGCACTGTAATGTCAGCGTCGGCACTCAATCCGTTTATCGAAGTACAACCCCTGCAAGTGGGCAAAGGCGACTTCACGGCATTCAACATTCAAGTAGGCTTGACACGTCGAGTTCATCCGAATTTCTGTGTCGGCGCAGGTATCGGTGTCACCGAACAGTACGACTTCAACACATCTCCTCTAATCCCGATATTTGCCCGTGGCCAGTTGGAAGGTCGCCTCGGCAGCGTCAGCCCGTTCTTCTCGTTTGACATCGGCTATGAAATCAACACAGAGAACACCGATTGGGGCGCTGTGCTCGTCAATCCTATGGTTGGCGTGAGATATGGTGAAATCTATGGCGGCGTAGGCTATCTCGGTCACTGCTGGACTCCCGAATATTCAGGTTCGACCAGTTGCTTCAACATCAAACTCGGCTACATCTTCTAAATAATTCCGCACACCACGGCAATATACAACAACGACCGGCTACATGGATTTTTCAAGTAGCCGGTCGATTTATTGTTTACGTATATGAACTATTATACAGCCGGAGCAGGCTTTGAGACTGCCATGGGTCGCGAGGTATAGTTATTGTCGCGAAGTTTGGCATAGGCGCGGAGATACTTGCGAATGCTCGACACCATTTCCTGCGACTCCTGCAACATATTGATGTAGACGTAGAGGACTGCCATCGTAGATGTATCTCCTTCGCGCAGATGGTCATGCAGGGAGTGATATGTAGCCGAGATGGTGTCCTTGATTTCATCGCATTGGCGACGCAAAGCCGGAATGTTGTCAATCGAGCCACCGTCCATTAGAAGACGGGTGTCGTTGAAGAGTGCGGTGATCTTGTTGGAAATATCTTCAAAGCTTGCACGGTAGCGTTGGGGAAGCGGCAGGAAGTTGTTTTCGACGTGTTCCTTGCAAACTTCGTTGATACGACGCAGGTTGTAGAGCATCGACATACAACAGTTGTTGGCGAGGTGGAACCATGTGCTCTTTTCGATAGCAGTCTCGCGGCCGATGCGGCGAAGGCCGAGTGTCTCCTTGCGACGAGCGCTTTTGAGAACTTGCTTGTAGTCTTGAAGTTTTCGCTCTGACTTGTCGAGTGTCGACACATCTTCATCAAGGAAAGCCTTTGTCACGGCAAGATACTTTTCCTGAGCGAAGTACATAAATTTCTGCTGCTGACCTGTGATGTAGAGCAGGAGAAGCGGCCATATTTGCTCCGGCTCTTTGGTCGACAGTATGGTCTGGAACAGTGTGTCGTCGGCTTTCTCCTCGGAATTAGCCTTGAAGCGGCGGTTACTGCGGACAATTATTATGATTGTGATTATGGAGAATACGATCATTGCAATATAACCGCCGTAGTGCATTATCAGAGCCACGACAGCTGCGCCTATGAATGCAGCGCCGGCAGTCAAGAACCAGCCGCCTATGACAGAGATGACGCCGGTGATGCGGAATACGGCACTTTCACGGCCCCATGCTTTATCGGCGAGCGAAGTGCCCATTGCTACCATAAAGGTTACGAATGTGGTGGAAAGCGGCAGTTTGAGCGATGTACCGAGCGCAATCAACGCACCGGCGAGGACGAGGTTGACAGAGCCGCGCACGAGATCAAATGCGGCTCCGCGTTCGAGAATC
The DNA here is from genome assembly GCA_937995285.1 of uncultured Bacteroidales bacterium. Classification (GTDB taxonomy): domain Bacteria; phylum Bacteroidota; class Bacteroidia; order Bacteroidales; family Muribaculaceae; genus CAG-873. The sequence continues at coordinate 1,636 of CALKKU010000012.1, forward strand.
GATTCATCGACATTGAAGCGACTGCCAATCCAACGACGTACGCGAACCGGGGTGGCGTTTTTAACGGCGGAGGAGAGCGACAGGGTCCAACGCACCAAGCGGCGAGCGATGCGCGACGAGCCGAACATTTCATCGCTGCCATTCTGGCTGCCGAGGCCAATCTCGGTTTGAGCTACTTTGCGAGCCTTTTTGGATGTGGCAAGCGATATAACCATCAACACACCGGCGCCGATGAGGAATGCAATAGGCGTCGAAGCCGGCCCATTGAGAGAGTTCATCATATAACCGGTGGCATCGCCCGCCCCGTTAGCCGAATAGTCTTGATATGCCGACAAGCCCGAGAGTGGCACGCCGATAAAGTTGACAAGGTCGTTGCCCGAGAATGCCATTGCCAAAGCAAATGTGCCCATCAGCACAATCACTTTGAGTACGTTGACTTTCAGAGCGTATAACAACTGCATTATCACCGTGAATGCAACGAAGCACGAACCGACGATAAGAAATGTATGGGTCTTGATCCACAACTTCAGTTCGGGCGTCATAAATGTAAGATCCTTGGCGCCCTTGATAAGCAGGAAGTAGATAATAGCCGTGGAGCAGATGCCGCCGAAGATACCAATCTTAATCCTCAGATTTTTCTTGTAATTGAACGAGAAGATTGTGCGTGTAATAAACTGAACGACCGTACCGAAGAAGAACGCTATTGCAACCGACAGGAAGATACCCAAGATTACCGACAGGGCCTTTTCGGTGTTGAGATACGAGGCGAATCCGAGACCGTCGGCGCTGCCGCTCATCTTGATGAGTGATACCACAAACGTGGCACCCAACAGTTCAAATACCATTGAAACTGTGGTTGATGTAGGCAAGCCGAGGTTGTTGAAGATGTCGAGCATTATAATGTCCGTCACCATCACGGCCATGAATATGCAGATGATGTCGTAGAAAGAAAAATGCTCGGGGCGGAATATACCGTGCCGAGCAATATCCATCATACCGTTGCTCATTGCAGCGCCGATGAAGACACCGATTGAGGCAACAATCAGAATGCGTTTGAATGAGGCGGCCTTGGCGCCAAGTGCTGAATTCAAGAAGTTCACAGCGTCGTTGCTTACGCCTACCGAGAGGTCGAATACGGCTAAAAGCAACAGGAATACGATGATTCCCAAGTACTCAATTTCCATATAATTACTTTACATTGTTTCTGATGCAAAGTAACGAAGATGATATTACAAAAACGTTTCAAAAATATTAATATGGATTTAAACTTTGGGTAATGTGAACGTTACGCAAAGGCCTCCGCTGTGCAAATTGACGGCGCTGATTGTGCCACCGTGCCAAAGAACGGCATTCTTGACAATGGCAAGGCCGAGACCGGTGCCGCCGGCGCTGCGACTGCGCCCTTTGTCAACACGATAGAAGCGCTCGAAGATTCGCGGAAGATGCTCATCGGGAACGCCGGTACCGTTGTCGCTTACCGAAATCGTCAACCAATCCGGACTGTCGTCGCGTTGATCTATGACGACTTTCGTGCCTTGTGAATATGCGAGCGCATTTTCAATAAGGTTGTGAAATATGGATTCGAGCAATGTCGTATTGCTCTTGAGCGGCAGGTTGTATGTGACGTGGTTCTCTATCGTCATACCTTTGTCGGATGCCAAAACAGACATTTGCTCGCAAACATCGGCGACCACAGAATCTACGCGAACAGGCTCGCGAGCGATAGTGCCTGCGCCGTCTTCGATTCGAGTGATTGTCGATACATCGGACAGCATACGCTTCAAACGGTCGCTGTTGGCATAGCAGCGTTTCAAGAAGTCTTCGCGCTTTGCGGCATCCATATCGGGGTGATTGAGCAATGTCTCCACACAGACTTGTATCGAAGCAATCGGCGTCTTCAGTTCGTGGTTGATATTGTTGGACAGCTGACGCTTGATGAGAATTTTTTCTTGCTCCTGGCGGAGAGCCTCGCGGTGCTCACGGTCGCGCTCGGCCTGCACATTTTGCAGATTTGCGTAAAGGCGTACGATGTGGTTGGATATTTCTCCAAGTTCGTCGTGAGGGAACGGTTCGTTGTCGAATATCCGCTCGCCGCGCTCGGCTCGTTCGGCAAAATTGTTGAGACGTTCCACCATACGGCCGAGTTTACGAGTGGCATAATACCCGAGTACGCACATCAACAATGTAATTATAGCAGTTATCCACAGAAATGTACCATCGGGCGACAGGACGTCCTGAAGTTTGAGAGAGTACGGTACGGCGGTGCGGACAATCAAGTCGCACGAACGCTTCGCCGAGTAGAAGTAGTACTTGTCGGCTTCGGCGCTGTGACGTCGGATTGTGTAACCGGAGCCTCGCTGCAGCGCATCGGCAACCTCTTTACGATCCAAGTGATTGGAAGATGGAAGAGAGTCCAACGAATTGTCGAACAGCACTCGTCCTGACAAGTCTATTATATTGATGCGTAAATCACTGTCAGGCAACATTGCGGCAACCGCAGAGAGCGCACCTTCATATGAATCAAGGCTATCAGCCTGCAATTGGCTGATAATACGATCATTGACAAGTTGCAATTTCTCGTTCAGCACCTCTGCCTTGACTTCTTTCTCGCGGCTGTATTGAAAGATACCGATCAAGGCCATCATTACGACGGAATATATCACCAATCCGACAAACAGGCGACGGTGATAAGTCGGACGTCTATTCTTCAAAGCAATATCCATAGCCGGGACGCGTTACGATGTGTTTGCCACACTCGCCAAGCTTGGCGCGCAGGCGCGTAATATTGACATCCACCACTCTGTCGAGCACGACAACCTCGTCGGGCCACACGGCTTCGAGAATCTGAGCACGCGACAGCACTTCGCCGCGATGCGACAACAGCAGTGATAGAATCTCAAATTCTTTGCGTGGCATTTTTATTTCAACGTCGTTGACAAAGCATTTTTTTAATCGGGGTGAGATCTTGATGCCGGCGACTGTTACCGTTTCATCTTCGGGCTTGGCGCCGGCAGCTGCCCCTGACACTCTTCGGAGCACGGTCTTGATGCGGGCCAATACAGTGCGTATTGAATACGGTTTGGTTATATAGTCGTCGGCTCCGAGTTCGAGACCTTCCACGATTTCGTCCTCGGTGTCGCATGCCGTACAGAAAATTATGGGAATATTGGCGGTCGATTCTTTCTTCTTCAATATCGAAGCCATCTGAGTGCCGCTGATGTCGCCCATCATAATATCGAGCAGTATCAGTGCATATTTTTCAAGAGGCATCGACAGGGCTTCCTCGGCCGAGTTAGCGATGTCGACGTCATATCCGGCTTCTTCGAGGTTGAATTTCAAAGCCTCGCACAAAGTGTCTTCATCATCGACAACAAGGAGGCGTTGCTTAGTGTTCATAGTTGAAAATGAATATATCCGGAGCAAAATTACTAATTATTGGCATAAAGTACGCTCAACCGGATAAGGTTTAATGAAAATTTAATATCTGAAAAAGGTTGCATTTGACACTTAAAAGCGCTAACTTTGCGTAGATATCATGATGCAGAAGGTATGCAATACGTAAGCACAAACAGAAAAGAGACCACCGATTTGAAGGGTGCCGTATCGCATTGTTATGCCGGCGACGGAAGCCTTTACATACCGTCAGCGTTGCCGCGACTGCCGCAGGCATTCTTCAATAATATCAGTGAGATGACTACCACCGAGATAGCATTTGTCGTACTCAGTACTCTGTTGGGCGACACTGTAGATGCCGTCAAGGTGAAGCAGGCAGTTGAATACGCATTCGGTGCACCTGTCGTAACACGGCATCTGTCCCCCACTCTGTCAATTCAGGAATTGTTCTCCGGGCCGACATTGGCATTTAAAGATTACAGTGCAATGTTTATGTCGGCGATATTGCCACAGATTGTTGATCCGTCACGTCACATTACCATTGTCACTGCGTCGACAGGCAATACCGGCGCGGCGATCGCGAACGCTTTCTCGGGTAAGGACAATGTGGATGTGTTTGTGCTGTTTCCATATGGCTCAATGAAGCGCAACGACCTCGCGCAGTTCGCTGCACTTGCCGAAAATGTCCATCCGCTCGAAGTGATGGGCAATATATCCGATTGCAAGGCTCTCGCCAAGGAAGCGATTTCAGATAAAAGTCTTGAGGAGAGGTCGTGCGTCATCAGCGGCAATACCAACAATATATTGAGAATACTGCCGCAAGTGGTTTTCTTCTTTGAAGCATACGCTCGCTCGGGTGTCGCAGGCACTAAACATAAATTTTCCGTGTCGATACCGTGCGGCAATCTCAGCAATCTCACGGCGGCTGTATTCGCCCGACAAATGGGACTGCCGATAAACCATATAATCGCAGGCTGCAATGCCAACGATGACTTTGTCAGGGTGCTGAAAGGTGATTTGACTCCCGATCGAGTGAATCGCACAAGCCGCCAGACGCTTGCACGAGCTATGGACTCCGGTTATCCCACAAATCTGCCTCGATTGCTCGCGCTGTACGATGGAGATATAACAAAAGCAGCTGATGACATCAAAGCCTACTCGGTGTGCGACGATGAAATAAAGGTGGCAATTAATTCGATTTACGATACGTACGACTATCAGTGCGATCCGCACACGGCTGTAGCCGCTGCCGCTGCACGTATGTATGCCGAAGAAGATGAACACGTCACTATATTGGCTACCGCACACCCCGCCAAATCGCTGAACGTGATGACTTCTATAACCGGCCGTGCCGTAGAATTGCCGCTGCAGTTAACAAGATTCATGGCTAAGCCGAAGTCGCCGCAAAAACTTGCCCCGACTTATCAGGCTCTTAAAAAGAATATACTAACCCATTTATAACAGAAAAATTATGGCTAATAAACGTCAACTTAAAAAGAAAATTTCATACGCATGCGGTGATGTGGCCGCCGAAATCATTCTCGCAGCTCACTTCTTCGACTCGGTAGATCCCGAAAAGGTAAACAAAATCATCAGCGACGTTGCCACCCTTCAGGTTGAAGCACGCGGCATGGTGTCGGTTGCGTTCGACAAAGTTCCCAAGGACTTCAAAGCCACTACAAAGAAGGAATACAACAAGGAACGCCGCGCATACTACCGCACGGCATACGCAAGCCTTCGCAAAGAGTTCAGCGACAAGTTGGTTGCCATCGTTAAGGAAATGAACGAAGCGCTCCCCGAAGACGTAAAGAAAGTATTCGCAGGCAAATAATCGGATAAGCATAGATCCATCGCAATGCGATTTACAAAATGGCTGCTTGGAATAATCGGGTGGCGGGCTGAAGTGTCGGTACCCGATTATCCCAAGTGTATAATATGTGTTGCCCCGCACACGAGCAACTGGGATTTCATAATAGCCGAAATAGCTTACACGAGCGTAGGCCGTCACGCAGGTTTCTTGATGAAAGCCCAATGGTTCTTTTGGCCTCTCGGTTGCTTCTTCCGCTCGATTGGCGGCATTGCCGTGCACCGCAAGAACAAGAAGACGTCGTTGACAGATGAAGTCGTGGAACTCTTCGGCCGTAAAGACCGTCTGCAAATAGCGATTACTCCCGAGGGCACACGCAGCGCGAATGCGAAGTGGCATACCGGCTTCCTGCACATTGCCAGGCAGGCAAACGTACCTGTCGTTCTCGGTATAATTGACTATGAACACAAGGCTGTCATCATTAAGGATGAGTTCACTCCGAGCGATAATGTAGAAGACGATATAAAACGAATCAAGAATTATTACAAAGACTTCAAGGGTAAATATCCCGAGAAGTGTATAACAGACTAAGCGACTTTAAGCGATATGAATTCCAATTTAAAAGTTACGGCAATCTCATTGGATATTGTCAAGGGAGATGCTGATGCAAACCTGGCAAATATCGGTCGATGCCTTTCGGCCGTTCCTGCGGATAATGACATCGTGGTGCTCCCCGAGCTGTTTAATATTGGATTTATTACGGATGAAAATCTGCTGCATGAGAAAGCCGAGAGCAATACCGGAGTATCTATCAATACGCTGAAAATGTTTGCCAACCGGTACAATATGGCTTTCGCCGGAACATTTGCGGCAAAGACCGGTCACCACGTATACAACCGGGCATTCTTCATCGAGCCTTCGGGCGACGACACATTCTACGATAAGCGCCACTTGTTCAGCCTCAGCAAAGAACCTGAATTGTTTACTCGCGGCGACGGCCAGATGCCTGTCGTAAGGTTTCGCGGTTGGAATATTGCGATGATGATATGCTACGAGCTGCGGTTTCCGGTATGGTCACGTAACAAAGGTCTTAAATATGATATGATGCTCGTGCCGGCCAATTGGCCGAAGGCAAGGGCGTACGCATGGGAACATCTGTTGATAGCCCGTGCGATTGAAAACCAGTGTGCTGTTGTCGGTGTGAACCGAGGCGGCACAGACGACATAAACGAATATTCGGACTTGACATATATGTATGATGCTCTCGGAATGCCTTGTGGAGAAAAAATAGGTCACAGGGCGTCACCGGCACAGATGATTACAGCAGAATACAGTATCGACGCCATAAACGACATCAGGTGCAAAATGCCGTTAAGCGCCGATGCAGATGACTTTACGCTTTGAGCATTATTTTCAGCAACACACCTCTAACAAACAGATAAATATTGAACGCTAACCAAAGGGCATCGTTGCCCAACAGGTCGGCAAATATTATATATACCAAAAAGAAGAACACCGCGCCAAGTGCAACGGAGCCGAGCATACTGCGAGTTCGAGTTATTCCAACGTATATGCCGTCGTAGATAAAGGCATATACTCCGCTGATTGGAACGAGGGCAATCCAAGCGATATAAGACATTGTCACACGGATAACGTCCTTGCTGTCTGTGAGAATTGCCACTATATATTCGCCCCCAAAGTAATATATAATTGCAAATGCCGCAGCGATGTATGCGCCCCATTTCAGCAGTGCGTGTTCTACAAGACGCAGTTTAGGCGGATCATTCGCACCGAACGCTTCGCCTGCAAGTGCTTCGCCTGCGTAAGCGAAACCGTCGCTGAAATAAGAAAAGAACAGGAACAACTGCATAAGCAGAGCATTTGCGGCAAGTATATCCGTTCCTTGTTTCGCCCCGGCTCGTGTGAACCACATAGTGACTGCTACCAAGCAAAGCGTGCGCAGGAAAATATCGGAGTTGAGTTTGAACAGACGCTTTAATTCCGATGCGTCGACAAGTGTACCGAACCGAACAAGATTCAGTTTATAGCGCTTAATGATGATAAGCGTAGACAAGACAACACTCAACCATTGTGCCGAAATTGTGCCGATTGCCACGCCGACTATATCCAGTTTAAAGACAAAGACGAGCATGGCGCTGACAAATATATTGGCAACATTTGTCGTTATGGCTATCCACATCGGTGTACGAGTGTCCTGCATACCGATGAACCAACCGTTTACGACGTACATTGCCAAGACAGCCGGAGCACCGAATATTACTATTCCGAAATATTTCAATGCAATGGCCGAAACGCAGGTGTCGGCGTTGAAAAATAAGCTCATTGTGAGCGCGATCGGATGTGATAACGACAGGATGAGTATCGACAATGCCAACGACACGAGAAGGCCGCGTTGAAGCACTATCTTACAATCATCAATATCAGCAGCACCGAATGACTGTGCTGTAAGGCCGGCAGTGCTCATACGCAGGAAGCCCGTCAGCCAATACATCATACTGAACATAGACGACCCTAAAGCAATCGCCCCGATGTAGGCGGCTGCTCCGATGTGTCCGACAATGGCAACATCGATCAGCCCCAACAACGGGACGGTTACATTAGAGATGATAGACGGAAGCGCTATCTTCAGAATTGACCTATCAAGGACATTCATAATAGGTCGTGCTTCACCTTATTTCTTTACTCGACGAGATTCGATATAAAGGTATGCGATGATTGCCGCATAGGCAACAATACCGAGTACCTGAGGCAGAAATTCATCACCGTTTTCAGGCACTGACTTGCCACACATAATGGTGATTGCAGCGAATACGCCGAACAGCGCACCACCGGCGATAAGGCCCGAAGCGATGAGAGTACCGCGCTCGTTGCGGGCTTTGCTGAGTTCCTTGTCTTTGCCGCGAGCGACAAACCACGAAATTAAGCCGCCGACAAGCATCGGAGTGTTGAGCGACAGCGGCAGGAACATACCGAGGCAGAAAGCCAAGGCCGGAACGCCGAGCCAATTGAGAATGATTGCGAGGATAGCACCTACGATATAAAGAATCCAAGGTGTCTCGCCACCCATCATCATCGGTTCAAGAACCTTTGCCATAGCATTGGCCTGAGGTGCTGCAAGGCAGTTGTCGCCTACGAAACCATATACATTGTTGAGCAACATAATCACGGCGCCGACTGTGGCAGCCGAGAGCAGAGTTCCGAGGAATTTCCAACTTTCCTGCTTGCGAGGTGTAGAACCGAGCCAGTAGCCGATTTTCAAGTCGGTAACGAAGCCACCGGCCATTGACAATGCAGTGCAAACCACACCGCCGACAACCATAGAAGCAACAATACCGCGCGAGCCGTCAAGGCCTATCGAAACGAAGATACCAGAGGCGATAATGAGGGTCATAAGAGTCATACCGCTCACAGGGTTACTGCCGACGATTGCAATTGCATTGGCTGCAACTGTAGTAAACAGGAATGCTATGATTGTAACGACAACCCATGCAACGAGAGCCTGCCAGAATGTATCAATAACACCGACCCAGAAGAAAATCAATACTGCGATGAGCGCAATGAAGATGAAGTAAGCAACGTGCTTCATAGAGATGTCGAGTTGCCAGCGTACGGGCTTTGCCGTAGACTTGGCGCCCTTGAGTTCGCGCGATGCAAGACCGACAGCCTGTGCAATGATGGGCCACGACTTGATGATGCCGATTACACCGGCCATCGCGATACCGCCGATACCGATCAATCGGGCATATTCACTGAATATACCTTGAGGTGACATTGCGGCAATTTCGGGAGCACCGTAAGTGCCCATGAGCGGAATAATCACCCACCATACGAATATCGAACCGGCAAAGATTACAAAGGCGTATTTGAGACCTACGATGTAGCCGAGACCGAGAACCGCAGCACCGGTATTGCACGAGAATACGAACTTGAACTTGTCGGCCAAGGTCTGTCCCCATGTGTAGGCAGTTGTCGTAATAGTTTCTGTCCAAAAGCCGAACGTTGCAATCAGGTAATCATAGAGGCCGCCGATCAGCGATGCGATAAGAAGCAATTTAGCCTGACCGCCTGAATTTGATTTGGCGGAAGACTGTTGACCCGAGATGAGTACCTGAGTTGTTGCGGTTGCTTCAGGGAAAGGATACTTACCATGCATGTCCTTAACGAAGTACTTGCGGAACGGGATAAAGAACAATATTCCGAGAATGCCGCCAAGGAGCGATGCTATGAAAATCTGAAAGAAATTGACTGTGATGTCGGGGTGCTTCGCTTTAAGGATGAACAGCGCGGGAAGTGTGAAGATGGCACCGGCCACAATCACACCCGAGCAGGCGCCGATCGACTGAATGAGGACATTCTGTCCGAGCGGATTATCTTTCTTCAAAGTCTGAGACAGGCCTACGGCAATAATTGCGATAGGAATAGCGGCCTCAAAAACCTGACCTACTTTCAATCCGAGATATGCCGCAGCGGCACTGAAAATGATTGCCAATACAAGGCCGGTAATCACGGAGTAAGGCGTGACTTCCTTGTAATTGCGATTCGGATGCATCACGGGCACATACTCCTCGCCGTCGGCAAGTTCGCGGAAAGCGTTTTCCGGCAAGTCTGTTGCACACTCCGATGCCTGTACATCGGGCGCAGTGTGCTGACTTGTGTCGTTAGTTTTCATAATATGATTATTTAGTTATTATTATCGTGATAATTATTGTCAGCGACGGCGAGAACGACGCTTGGTCGACTTCTGCTTTGCGGGAATTTTCAGTGTTTGTCCGGCTTTGATGTCGTCGCCTTTGATGTTATTTGCTTTGCGGATCTCATCAACGGTAACGCCGTACTTCTGAGCAATCTTTGTGAGATTCTCGCCACGTTTCACTGTGTGACTTGTGGTCGTTGCCTGTTGAGAGGATGAATTATTGCGGCTGCGCTGAGTTGTCGTAGAGCGATTGTTGTTGGATTGAGCGGGACGCTGAGCCTGCTGTGTCTGTTGAGCGGTAGACATGGCGTTGGAGACGCGAGACTGTGCTTCAGACTGCTGTACCTGCGGTTGCTGCGGTGCTACAAGGCTGTCGGTTTCGACTGTGATGGAATCTGTAGGAACAACCTGAGCCTGCACGGTGGTGTCGTTGGGCACAGCGGACGGCGTTTGAACATACGTACGCTTGTAGGTGTTGATCTTGAGACGCTGTCCGCGCTTCACACGGTTGCCTATCTTGTTGGCCGAACGAATTGATGCCGTGGTTACGCCATACTTGCGTGCAATCGAGGCGAGCGTTTCACCACGCTTCACGATATGTGTCTTAACTACAAGTTCTTCGACGTATTCACCACGGTTATCGGAACCTTGATTTTGACTTGCTGGCTCAACAACGTCGCGACGTGCATACAGTTCGGCATTGTGTGCCACTATGGAATCCTCATTGGCTATGTAGGCATACACTTGCAGCGAAGGTAGTACAAGTGAGTAAGGCTTAATATCGCCCGGAATGAGATCCTGACGATATTGAGGGTTGAGGGCACGAAGTTCATCCATCGGAATACCCATCACGTCGCTGATTTGCTGGAAATGAACTCGGCGCGAAACGTTAACGGTGTCAACGAGCATCGGCTTGCTGGCAAGGGCCGGTGAGATGTTGTGCTTGTCGTAATAGTTCATCACATAGTTTGCGGCGATAAACACGGGAACGTAACCACGGGTTTCGGAAGGAAGGTAGGGATATATTCCCCAGAAATCCTTGCCTGTACCGCCACGGGCGATGGCCTTGTTCACGTTGCCCGGGCCGCAGTTGTACGCAGCAATGGCCAGCGACCAGTCGTGGTAAATATTATAGAGTTGCTTGAGGTAGCGAGCCGCAGCATCACTTGCCGCATACGGGTCGCGACGCTGATCGACAACCGAGTTTACGTCAAGCCCCATACCTACGGCTGTGGGCAACATAAACTGCCACAAGCCGGTGGCCCCGGCACGTGACACGGCATTGGGATTGAGTGCGCTCTCGATGACAGGAAGATACTTCAATTCAAGCGGCATCTGATAGCGCTCCAAAGCTTGCTCGAATATGGGCATATAATAGAGACTCATGCCGAGCATATTTTCGACCAACTGCTTTTTGCGCTCGGTGTACATATCTATGTATGTGCGTACCACAGAATTGAACGGCATCTCGATGATTGTCGGCAGCGCTCTCAGTCGCTCTATGATTTCCTCATCGGTAGCATGCACTGACTGACGCGAATCAGTTTGCTTGTCGAGTTGCACATAGTTGCTGAGATACCAGTTTTCCATCATGGCGTTGACGTCGGTCTGGAAACTTTCGGGATAGACTATGGGAGTATTGTGAAGGCTGTCGCGAATTTCGAGAATCGAAACGTTGGCGGCATAGGCGGGCTGTCCGCTCAGCGCGGCAAGTATCGAGGCAAATATGAGTTGTTTTAGTTTCATCTATATATGATTAAGTGATTGGAGAGAATTTTAAAAAGTCAGACACCAGGCAAGGCCTACAGACGGCAATGCTCCGCGCGTATCTTGAATGATAGCCGGAGCGACGTCCATAGACAAATCGGGTGTTATATCAAAATGAGAGAGAGAGGCGTCGACATATGCATCGACCATCGCAATGAGGTAGACTCCTACCATTGAAATGATACACAAGTCGCGATTGCGCCGATAGTAGTCCTTGCGCGACTGCAACAGATTGGTGAGCCACGTTTTGTCGAGGCTGCTTTCATCGGTTGTCGGCGGGAAGAAGTTCATATATGAATTTGTGGACGGATCGTTGTCCATTATATCGCGGTAGGCTCGTGTGTAGTCGGTAAGCATACTATTGTTCCACGATGTGGCATAGCCCAAGCCGAGGTACGCCCCGATTACGATAGGAAGTTTCCAATATCTGCGATTGTAGATTTGGCCAAGTCCGGGGAACAATGCCGACATCCATACGGCTCGTGTAGGGTCGGGATTGAACGTCGATTCGGTCGGTTGCCATATATCGTATTCCGATGCAGGCTTAACCGGCTCAAGAATTGAATCGGTGATTGCCTGCCACACGGAATCAGCTCGCGCTTCATTCACGGTGTCTACAAGCAAACCTGTCGGAGTGTGCTCACGACGCACGGCGCGACGATCCTGAGCGTAGGAATCGGTCCACGCACACAGCAATGTAAGTGCAACTGCACAGGCAGTAATCGTATGTCTTACATTAAATTTCACTTGGCGTTTTTGATTGTATCGAAGAGAGAAATCAGTCGTTCCAACTCGTCATCGTTGGCGAATGAGAATGTAATCTTGCCCTTACCGGAATTGTCGTATTTGAAGCCTACCGACGTATTGAACGTGGACGAAAGATGCTTCTTGAGGATGTCGAAGTCGCCGGATGCATAGCGCGAGTGAGAGCGCGGCGCAGGTGCCGGTTTCGGAGTCTCTCCGTTTTCGTAAGCCTTGGCAAGTTCTTCAACACGGCGAACCGACAGGCCGTTCTTGATAATCTCATTGTAGAGTTTGAGCTGTAGCGCGGGGTCGGCAATAGTGAGCAATGCGCGTGCATGTCCCATATCGAGGCGTTTGTCGCGAAGCCCGAGTTGCACTTCTGCCGGCAGTTTCAGTAGGCGAAGGAAATTGGCCACCGTAGCACGTTTCTTGCCGATGCGCTCGCTGAGACGTTCCTGAGTGAGATTATATTGATCGATGAGCTTTCTGAATGTGAGGGCAATTTCGATGGCATTGAGGTCTTCGCGTTGGATATTCTCAATCAGCGCCATCTCTGTAAGTTCGGCATCGTTGGCCGTTCGGATATATGCAGGGACTGAGTGAAGCCCGGCAAGCATCGCCGCTCTGTATCGACGTTCGCCTGCAATAATCTGGTATGAATCCGGACCGATCTTGCGAAGTGACAGCGGCTGAATAATGCCGAGCTCGCTTATAGATGTTGCCAATTCGGCAAGAGCCTCCTCATCGAACATACGACGGGGCTGATCGGGGTTTGCAGATATTTTATCGAGAGGAATATCGTTGATTGCAGAAGAACCGCGAGCGGGAACATCGTCCATCGAAATCAGAGAGTCGAGACCGCGGCCAAGAGCATTGCGTCTGTTTTGCATTGTGATCGTAGTTTAGTGTTTCTTAGCGCGATGCTTCGCGATAATTTCTTTGGCGAGGAGATTGTGAGATGTTGCGCCACGCGACTCGGGGTCATAGAGAAGAACCGGAAGGCCGTGGCTCGGGGCTTCGCTCAAGCGGATATTGCGTGGGATAACGGTATCGAATACCATATCGGCAAAGTGACCTTTGAGTTCCTCGTAAATCTGATTGGCAAGGCGCAGACGTGCATCGTACATCGTGAGGAGGAAGCCCTCAATCTCAAGCGACGGATTCAAACGCGACTTTATGATACGGATAGTGTTGAGCAACTTGCTGATGCCTTCGAGAGCAAAATATTCGGCCTGCACGGGGATAATGACCGAATCGGCAGCGGTAAGGGCATTCACGGTAATCAATCCGAGCGATGGAGAGCAGTCAATCAGAATGTAATCGTATTTGTCCTTAACGGAAGCAAGCAATTGGGCAAGAACGCGTTCGCGATGGGGCTTGTTGATCAGTTCCAATTCGGCACCGGCGAGGTCGATACGCGAACCTACAAGTTCGAGGCCGTCGACACATGTTTTTACCTGAGAGCCGTCAATCGGATAACCGTCGACCAAGCATTCATATATAGATGAGGACATTTCGCGCGGGTCAATGCCATAACCGGATGTGGCATTGGCTTGCGGGTCGGCATCAATAATCAGAATCTTTTTCCCTTGCGAGGCAAGAGAGGCCGCCAAGTTGATTGTAGTGGTTGTCTTGCCGACACCACCCTTCTGGTTGGCGATTGCAATAATTTTGCCCATTGAGGTGAGTTTTATTTATTATTTCACCGCAAAGTAACAAAAATTAGGCGATACGCCAAAGAAAATGTTCCACGAAAATAACCAAAATGTTAATAAGTTGTGGAACCTTTACAACAATTAACACTAACCGACTTACTTACAAGCTCTTCTATACAATATCACTGCAATAATCGCATACAAAATATTGGGAATCCACATGGCAACGAGAGGGGATGTAAGCCCCGAATATGCGAAACTTTGAGTGATAGTCATAAACAGGATGTAACTGAAGCTAAGAGCAAGACCGATACCTATATTGAGACCCAACCCGCCCTTGGCTTTGCGCGACGACAGCGACATACCGATGATAGTAAGAATAAATGCAGCGGCACACATTGCATAGCGACGCTGATACTCAACCTCAAAACTCTGGATATTTGCCACGCCCCTACCCTTCTGGCGATTGATGTATTCAGTCAACTGAGGCGTTGTCATCTTCTCGTGGTCGTTGGCGGCAATTAGGAAATCGCGAGGTTCGAAAGGAATAACGGTATCCAGTGACGAGCCGCGACGTATGTACTCGCGATTGTCGTGAAAGTCGCGCACGACGTAGTCATACACGCGCCAACTGTACAGTGTATCCCATGCAATATTGCGTGCGGTGAGGCGCGAAATCATATGCTTGTTTTCATCGAAACTTTCCAACGAAAAGCGGCTGCCGTTCTTTGTCAGATTGTCGTAGCGAGCCATATATGCAATCTGCCCCGGCGCGACCATCAACATTATATTCGCCCCGTAGTCCACACGTTTGTTTTTCACGTACGTGTTGGTATATTCAATTCGCTTTACATTAGCGGGCGGGATAACGTATGCGCCGAGAAACCATGTTGCCACTGCAATCACAAGCGCAGAGAACATATAAGGACGTGTAAGCCGACGGAAACTCATGCCGGTCGACAACATTGCAACAATCTCGTTGTGCGCGGCAAGTTTTGTCGTAAAGAAGATGACAGCTATGAATACAAACAGCGGGGAGAACTGATTGGCAAAATAAGGCAAGAAGTTTACGAAGTAGTCGACGATTGTCGCACGCAACGGCGCTTTGAGAAAGGCATCGAATTTTTCATTGATGTCGAACATCACAACGATAGCGAGAAGCAGCGCAATCGCAAAGATGTATGTCCCAAGAAATTTCTTGATTATATACTTGTCTATGATTTTGAACATTGTGATCAGTTTAAATCGACATCAACTCTTAAATCATCAGATGCGACGCATCAATTTCTCCACCATTGAAGCTTTCCACGCAGGGAAAGTTCCGTCGAGAATATGCTTTCTCGCTTCGCGAACAAGCCAAAGATAGAATGCAATGTTGTGAATAGATGCAATCTGCATAGCGAGAATCTCACCGGCAGCAAACAAGTGGCGCAAGTAAGCACGCGAGTAGACACGATCGACCATACACGGGCTGTCGGCCCAAATAGGTTCAAAGTCCGTGGTCCACTTGGCATTGCGCATATTCATCGTCCCTTCGGGAGTAAAAAGCATACCGTTGCGGCCGTTACGAGTCGGCATCACACAGTCCATCATATCCACACCGCGATCAATTGCTTCGAGAATGTTGGCCGGCGTGCCGACACCCATAAGATAGCGGGGACGGTCGGCAGGCAAGATTTCATTCACCACTTCAATCATCTCGTACATCACTTCGGTAGGTTCACCGACGGCAAGACCGCCGATGGCATTGCCTTCAGCGCCGAGATCTGCCACGAACTTGGCCGAATCGGTACGCAGGTCAGTGTACGTACAACCCTGTACAATCGGGAAGAACGCCTGTGAGTGTCCATATTTGGGCGTGGTTTCATTGAAATGATTCCAGCCGCGTACGAGCCAACGTTTTGTCAATTCGAGAGATTTCTTGGCATATGAATAGTCGGATGTGCCGGGAGGGCATTCATCCAAAGCCATCATAATGTCGCTGCCTATCGACCGCTGAATATCCACCACTTTTTCGGGTGTGAACAAGTGCTTTGAGCCGTCGATATGGCTGCGGAAATAAGCACCTTCTTCGGTCAGCTTGCGATTGGAACTCAAGGAGAACACTTGAAAACCGCCGCTATCGGTCAATATAGGTCTGTCCCAACCGTTGAACTTGTGCAAGCCACCAGCTTTCTCAATGACATCCATACCGGGACGCAGATAGAGGTGATAGGTGTTGCCGAGGATAATCTTGGCATCTACGCCATCTTCTTTTAACTCGTGGATATGCATGGCTTTCACAGCACCTTGCGTGCCTACGGGCATAAAAATGGGCGTAGGAATATCGCCATGGTCGGTATGGATTACGCCGGCTCGCGCATTGGTTCCGGGAAGGGTTTTATCTATATTGAATTTCATAATATGTGTCTGATTTGAAGTGCAAAGTTAGCAAATCTTTCGCGCCTCTGCAACCGACGTCGAGGTGGTGCCGTTTGTAAATATCGCATTTTTGCCCGGTTGTAATTGTCATTTGAGGCGAATTTAGTAATTTTGCACGTAATTTATAAACATCCACGATATCTTGATTATGAAAGAACTCG
Organism: uncultured Bacteroidales bacterium; assembly: GCA_937995285.1. Classification (GTDB taxonomy): domain Bacteria; phylum Bacteroidota; class Bacteroidia; order Bacteroidales; family Muribaculaceae; genus CAG-873. Next base: position 18,298 of record CALKKU010000012.1, read on the forward strand.
ATTCAGTATACAATCCGTCAGAAGTTGAAGACCGCTGGTACGGGTATTGGTTGGACAAGGGACTGTTCCGCTCCACACCCGATAGCCGCGAACCGTACACCATTGTAATACCGCCGCCAAACGTCACCGGCGTATTGCATATGGGACATATGCTGAATAACACTATTCAAGATATTCTTGTGCGCCGCGCCCGTATGGAAGGCAAGAACGCTTTGTGGGTGCCGGGAACAGACCACGCCTCTATTTCGACCGAAACCAAGGTGATAGCCAAACTTGCGGCCGAGGGTATCAAGAAGACAGACCTTACTCGCGAGCAGTTTCTCGAACATGCTTGGGAATGGACACGCAAGCACGGCGGCATCATCTTGCAACAACTTCGCAAGCTCGGTGCATCATGCGATTGGGATCGCACAGCGTTCACAATGGATGAGAAGCGCAGCAAGTCTGTAGTAAAAGTATTCTGTGACCTGTACGACAAGGGCTTGATTTACCGCGGTCTGCGTATGGTGAACTGGGACCCGAAGAATCTCACCGCTATCAGCGACGACGAAGTATTCTTCGAGCAGGAAAACAGCAAGTTGTACTATCTGCGCTACTATTTGGCCGATGATGAGGGCGTTCACGCTCCCGCACAGGAAGGCGAAGTAATTCATATCGATGAGAAAGGTCGCCGCTATGCAGTGGTTGCCACAACTCGTCCTGAAACGATTATGGGGGATACGGCTATGTGTATCAACCCCAAGGACCCCAAGAATCATTGGCTGCGCGGTCACAAAGTAATTGTGCCTTTGGTAAATCGCGTAATTCCGGTAATCGAAGACCGCTATGTAGACATAGAGTTCGGTACAGGTTGCTTGAAGGTAACGCCGGCTCACGACAAGAACGATAATATGCTCGGCAAGGCTCACAACCTTGAGACAATCGACATCTTCAACGATGATGCAACTATTGCCGAATGCGCAGGCATGTATGTCGGTATGGACCGCTTTGAATGCCGCGATGCGATAGCCAAGGATCTTCAGGCTGCCGGCCTTATGGAGAAAGTTGAAGACTATGTGAACAATGTAGGCCTTTCGGAACGCACCAAGGTGCCTATCGAGCCGCGCTTGTCATTGCAGTGGTTTGTGAATATGAAGCACTTCGCCGACATTTCGCTCAGCCCCGTGATGGACGACATAATCAAGTTCGTCCCCGAAAAATATAAAACGACATATCGCAACTGGCTTGAAAACATTCAGGACTGGTGTATCTCTCGCCAACTGTGGTGGGGACATCGCATTCCGGCATACTACTACAATAACCCTGCCGACGGCAGCGAACAAATTGTAGTAGCCGAAAGTCTTGAAGCGGCCGTAACGAAAGTTAATACCATAAAGGGCTGCGAATCGTTGACAGCCGCCGATCTCCGTCAGGACGAAGGCGCTCTCGACACATGGTTCTCATCATGGTTGTGGCCTATTACCCTATTTGATGGTATTAATAATCCCGGCAATGAAGAAATCAACTACTACTATCCGACAGCCACTCTCGTGACCGGCCCGGACATCATCTTCTTCTGGGTGGCGCGTATGATTATGGCCGGATATGAGTACGTAGGTAAAGAACCGTTCAAGAACGTTTACTTCACCGGTATCGTACGCGACAACCTCGGACGCAAGATGTCGAAGTCGCTCGGTAATTCGCCCGACCCCCTTGACCTGATTGCAAAGTTCGGCGCCGACGGCGTTCGTATGGGTATGATGCTCTCGGCACCTGCCGGCAACGACATTATGTTCGATGAAAAACTGTGTGAACAAGGTCGCAACTTCTGCAACAAAATCTGGAACGCATTTCGTCTGATGAGCGGTTGGCAGGTAAGCGATACAGCTGAGCAACCGGCTGCAGCACGTCTTGCAATCGAATGGTTCAACTCGAAGTTGAACGATACACTTGCAGAGGTTAAAGACCTGTTCGGCAAGTTCCGCCTCAACGAAGCTCTGATGGCAGTATACCGTTTGTTCTGGGATGAGTTCTCATCGTGGTATCTCGAAATGGTGAAGCCCGCATACGGTTCGCCGATTGACGCCAAGACATTTGAAGCCACTCGCAATTTCTTCGACATCTTGCTCCGCATGCTCCACCCGTTTATGCCATTCATCACAGAGGAACTGTGGCAGCATATCGTCGAGCGCAAGGATGGAGAATCAATCATGTATGCTCCGATGCCTGTTGCAGGTGATATCGATTCCGCATTGCTGGCAGAAATCGAAGCGGCCAAAGAAATTATCTCGGGCGTACGAGCAGTGCGTGCCCGCAAGAACATTCCGCAGCGTCAGGCATTGACACTTAATGTCATCGGCACGGTCGGAGAAAACGTGATTTCGCTGACGAAGAAACTCGCCGGCGTTGAGACCGTAAATCTCAATGCGGAAAAGGATGCAGCAGCAGCTTCGTTTATGGTCGGCACGCTCGAATTCAATGTTCCCCTGACTGATTCGATCGACGTTGATGCTGAAATCGCTCGTCTTGAAAAGGAAATCGCTTATCTCGAAGGATTCAAGGCTTCGATTGAGAAGAAGTTGTCGAACGAACGCTTTGTCAACAATGCCCCTGCGGCCGTAGTGGAAGGCGAGCGCAAGAAACTTGCCGACACCGAGCAGAAACTCGCCGCCAATCGCGCCACATGCGATGCGTTGAAACACTAACTTTATCTCCCCTTTTGGAGCAGACGCCTTGTCACATCGCAAGTCATACATAGCAGCGCTGTTAGTAACAGTGATGGTTGGTGCAACCGAAGCAAATGCAGGCACTGACCGACGGTTTATGTATGAAGCGAACGTGACAGGCGTTGCTGCATCAGGAGTATTGGCTCCGTACTTTATCGGCTCGCTGAATCACGGCAAAACGACTTGGCGAAGATCGGCAACGCTTGATGCAAGATTGCAGACTGATCTTGATACGGCTGCAAGATTCAGTTGGGCTGCCGGCATAGAGTTTTTGGCCGGACCGTCAGCGTCAGTACGCTACGACAGATGGGATGCAGATAATCATATATGGACAACTAACACAGCCGGAGCCGCGATAGCAAATATACAGCAGTTGTGGGGCGAGATAAAATACCGCTCCGTGTTTATGCGAGTAGGTCAAAAAGATCAGACTTCCGCTCTACTTAACGAATCGCTAAGTTCGGGAGATCTGACACGCAGTTCAAATGCAAGAGGTATCCCAGGAGTTGAAGTCGGATTTATCGATTTTCAAGATATTCCGTTTACCAACGGCTGGCTTCAGATTGACGGTGTTATTGAATATGGCAAAATGCAGGATGATAAATTCAATGACAACCAATTCAATTATTACACCGGAGTGTGGACATCAGACCTGTGGTACACATACAAGCGGTGTTACTTCCGAACAAATCCCGAGAAAGCATTCTCCGTGACACTTGGTATGCAAGCAGCAGGACAGTTTGCCGGTTCTACGATTTCATATTCTCACGGGCTGCAAGGATTTACTGAAAAACGAGGATTTAAATTCAAGGATATTATCAGAATGTTTATTCCTATGCAGGGAAATACAGTCGATGATTACTATGAGGGAAATTCACTCGGTACGTGGGACTTTAAGGCTCGTTACCGGCTGAAAAACGGCAGCGACCTCAGTTTCGCTCTTCAGTGGCCTTGGGAAGACGGTTCAGGCATCGGTCGTCGTAACGGTTGGGACGGACTTTGGGGATTGTACTACGAATCGCAAAAGCCGGGGATTGTCACCGGGGCTGCGGTAGAATATCTTGATTTCACCAATCAAAGCGGCCCGATACATTGGGCTCCCGGAGATTTTCCCGGCACGACACTTACAGGTGTGGCAACCGGAGGGGATGATTACTACAATAATGCATACTATAATGCATGGTCCAACTTCGGAATGGCTATCGCCTCGCCTTTTTTGGTGTCTCCCGTGTACAACACCAACGGCTATCCGGGCTTCAAACGCAATCGCGCCCGCGGCGTCCACGCGGCTATCCGAGGTTATATAACAGACAATATTACATACGCAGCCAAATACAGTTGGCAACAGGCATGGGGCAGTGGTCGCACGCCGTCGCCGTACTGCCTGATTGACAATTCGATGATGGTGTCGGTCGGTTGGGATGCCAAGGCTGTCGTTGACGGTCTGTCGTTGTCAGGTACACTCGCCATTGATACAGGGAAATTGCGAAGTGACAATGTCGGTTTTATGTTAAGCGCCTCTTATAAAGGAGATTTCTCATTCGGAAGATGATATGAAGACACTTGTAAGACATACGTTAATATTCGCAATTGCATTGTTCATGCTTTCCGGATGTCAGAACGACGGTTATCTCGGCGACTTATTCGGGACATGGCGAGTTGACAGTTTTACAAAAAACGGAGAGCTCGTTGAAAACAAGAATGTACAGTTGACCACATTCAGTTTCCAGAACAGCGTGGTGAACGTGGTGTTGCTTACGGATGAGTATCATGGAGCGTACACACGCTTTGGCTCATGGAAGCAGTCAGGCTGTCAGTTTACACTTGACTTTACGCATCACGATGACAATCAGCCGCAGGGTTCTGGAATGTATCAGGCTCCGGAATGGCTTGAGATGACCTCAAAAGAACCGATGGTAATGTCATATTCATCGAATGACTCCAAACGAATGACATGGGTATGGCGCTCCTCCGAGGGAAATACATATGTATATAAATTGAGCAAAACTTGGTAACTATGATAGATAGAAATAAACCGGTGGCAGTGACAGGTGCCGATGGATTTATCGGTTCGCATCTCGTCGAGATGCTGCTACAACAAGGTTATAAAGTCAGAGCACTCGCCCAATATAATTCGTTCAATAACTGGGGATGGCTCGAAGAAGTAGTCAACCTGCCGATAGCGGCAAACGGGCAACTTGAAATCGTCACCGGCGATGTCAGGGATTCGCAATTCTGTCGTACATTCGTCAAGGGCTGCGGCACGGTGTTTCATCTCGCAGCTTTAATTGCTATCCCCTACTCTTACGAAGCACCGGACAGTTATGTCGATACGAATATAAAGGGAACACTTAACATGTGCCAGGCGGCACGCGACAACAATGTTGACAGAATCGTAGTGACGTCGACGAGCGAAGTCTACGGCACGGCGCTTCAAGTTCCGATCCCTGAAACACATCCACGACAACCGCAGTCACCTTATTCGGCAACAAAGATCGGAGCTGATGCTTTGGCGCTCAGTTTCTATAACGCCTTTGAACTCCCCGTAGTCATTGCGCGTCCGTTCAATACCTACGGACCGCGACAGAGCGCTCGCGCCATAATTCCTACCATCATATCGCAGATAGCGAGCGGCAAACGCACAATCAAAGTCGGAGACCTGACTCCTACACGCGATTTCAACTTTGTCACCGACACTTGTCGCGGATTCATAGCATTGGCAAAAACGCCGGGAATTGAAGGCCGTGACATCAACATAGCCTCAGGTACCGAGGTAAGTATGGCCGATACTCTGCAAACGATAGCCGACGTTATGGGCGTAAGAGTCGATTTTGTCGTTGACCCGGTCCGACTTCGTCCCTCAAAGAGCGAAGTGCGACGTCTGTGCGGCGACAATACCGTCATAACAAGTCTGACCGACTGGCGCTCCGAAGTTTCGCTTGAAGAAGGCCTGAAACGTACGGCTGAGTGGTTTGTAAAGCCTGAAAATATAGCGAAGTATAAACCGGACATTTATAATCGATAATGACTCCTGATTCGATTAACATACTGTTCCTTGGCGGAGCGAAACGCGTTGAAATGGCTCGGCACTTCAAGCGTGCCGCAAAGAGCCTTGGCAGGGAGTGCCGTATATTCAGTTACGAACTTGACGAATATGCCCCTATTTCCTGTGAAGCCACTATTATCAAAGGCTTGAAATGGCGCGACAAGGAACTTCTGCAACATTTGGAGGCGGTATGTCGGGAATATTCAATAGATATTGTTGTCCCGTTTGTCGACGGCGCAGTGGCCGTTGCAGCAGAAATGTCGAACAGAGGTTTGGCATTCGCACCGACATCAACTGCCGAGAAGGCTGAACAAATGTTTGATAAAGTTGTCTCGGCCAAGTTGTTTGAAGATGCAGGCATAGCAATTCCCGCGACATATACCGGCGGCGATATTGATACGCCGCTTATTGCCAAGCCTCGGCACGGCTCAGCCTCGCACGGTATTGTCAATGTTGACAGCCGTAACGATTTACACACAATAAATGTTGATGACTACCTGATACAGCAACGCATTGACAATCGCCGTGAATACACTGCTGACTGCTATGCATCGGTGAAAACAGGTGAAGTACTGACTGTGTGCCCGCGCATCAGGCTCGAAGTGGCAGGCGGCGAGGTTACAAGAACAATTACGACGGATAATAAGGATGTTATCGAGATTGCGAATAAGGCTATAACCTCACTCGGCTTGAGAGGCGCAATAACCGTGCAGTGCATTGAGGATTTAGCCACAGGCAAGATTTATCTGATGGAAATTAATCCAAGGCTTGGAGGCGGCGCTGTATGCTCTGTTGCCGCCGGGGCGGACATACCGAAATTGATCATTTCAGAATATCTGAGTCTTCCTTTAGAAAAGCCGGTGTGGAATATCGGTACAATGATTTCGCGCTACCCGGCCGATGTAATATTCAACAACGTAAAACTGTGATGGACAATAACAACCATATTATAATTATCGCAGAAGCCGGTGTAAACCATAACGGCAATTATGACTTGGCAAAGCAACTGGTGTATGCAGCCAAAGAGGCCGGCGCCGACTACGTAAAGTTTCAGACGGCTGTACCCGAATTGGTTATCTCAACTTTTGCGCCGAAAGCCGAGTATCAGAAAGAAACTACCGGCTCAGAGCAATCGCAATTGGAAATGTGCAAAGCAATCCATTTGCCGCTCAGTGACTATGCGAAGCTGAATGCACTGTGCGATGAGGTTGGCATCGGCTTTATGAGCACTCCGTTCGATTTGGTTTCCATCGATTGCCTTGCCGAACTCAATATGGATTATTGGAAAATACCTTCGGGCGAAATCACCAATCTTCCTTACCTCAGAAAGATAGCGCATAAAGGTGGGAAAGTGATACTTTCGACAGGTATGTCGACGCTTGACGAGGTTGAACAGTCTGTTCTGATTTTATCGGACAACGGAATTCCTCGCAGCGACGTATACCTGCTCCACTGCACTACTCAATATCCCACTCCGGCCGGAGCCGTAAATCTGAAAGCGATGGATACGCTGAGAACGTTGAATTGCGCCGGCGTCGGATATAGCGACCATACCAAGGGAATAACGATTCCGATTGCTGCAGCAGCACGGGGTGCGAAAGTCATAGAGAAACACTTTACACTTGACAGAAATTTACCGGGACCGGATCACAGGGCATCGCTTGAACCAAATGAACTTGCTGAAATGGTCAAAGCGGTGCGCATGATAGAGGTGGCTCTCGGCGACGGCAAAAAGGTTGTGGCCGAAGCTGAACGAGGCAATATCATAGTTGCTCGCAAGTCGATTGTGGCCTCACGTGCTATTGCCAAAGGAGAGACGTTCACAGAAGAAAATATTACCGTGAAGCGCCCGGGATCGGGGATATCACCGATGCGATGGGATGAAGTCGTAGGAATGACAGCGCCGCGCGATTTCGTCCCTGACGAATTAATAGAGTTATAATTTACTTTCTCCGCCGAATATATTCACTTGGAGTCATACCCTCGATACGTTTGAAAAAACGTCCAAAATGAGAAGGATAATCAAAACCTAAGGAATAAGATGTTTCAGTCACAGATTTCCCGGACATAAGCATTCCCTTGGACAGGCTAATGATGTATTTGGCAATATATATGCGGGCGTTTTCACCTGTTTCCGCCTTTATCAAATCGCCAAGATAATTTGGAGCGACGCATAATTGCTCGGCACAACACTTTACCGTTGGTATTCCTGATGAGTTTTGTAGTCCTTTTTCGTAATAGTCAGTTAGCGTCTTTTCCATTCTACTGACAATATGATTTCTTTTTGTACTCAATGTCGGCAGTCGGTATTGTTTACAAAACAGTTTGTTGCAAAGCACAAGTAGTAGTTCTATAATCTTCTCTATCAGATTGTTGTTGTGGATCTCAGCGCAGAGTTCATCTTGGAGCATTCCCAATAAGTTCTTCATTTGTTCTTGTACTTTGCAGTCCACCTCAATGGCTTCATTGACATGATATTTGAAAAACTCAAAACGCAGAAGCGACTTCTCGAAATTTTTGCCATGAAATACATCCGGACTAAACAGTAAAGCCCATCCCTTTCGTTGAAAACGAGTGCCATCATCGGCTGAGCCTCCGATTTGGGATGGGGCCACACATATGATGGAACTCTTGAAGTATTTGTAATGCCCGGAACCATATTCGAGTGTTTCGTCTTCGTCCTCCAGCAAGAACATTCCATATATCCCCCACAGACAACGACAATGGCGTATAGGTTGTAAGTCGTCATAATGAATGACGCTTACAAGTGTATGTTGATCTTCCATTCCAACAAAAGTGTTATAGTCATGTACACTTCTAACCCTTATATCATATTCGTTTGCCATATTCAGAAAATTTCATCTCGTCAGATAATACCTCTGCAAAAATAAAGAAAACGGCTATAACGTCCTAACTTATTAACCATTATTATCACAAACAGTAATTTTGGCTTTTCTTTCATTGTTTTATGCTTTTTGCAAATCTTTTACACGCCCTATCTTTGCAATCATGTTAAGTATACAAGCACAGAATATGAACGTAATACCAACAATCAAACTGAACAATGGCATTGAGATGCCTCAATTGGGCATAGGAACTTTTGCCGTAAAAGAAGATGCCGCGGAAAGAGTGTGCCATGCCATCATGACGGGCTTCCGCTTGATAGATACGGCACAGGGATATGGCAATGAAAAAGAAGTCGGCGAAGGCATACGTAAAAGTGGCGTTGACCGCAAGTTGCTTTTCATCACGACAAAAGTAAACACTACGGAAATGCGCAATGGCACAGTGCGCAGGTCTCTCGACAACAGTCTCAAAGACTTGGGACTTGACTACGTCGACCTCGTACTTATCCATTGGCCTGTGGCAGGACATATAGAGGAAACATGGAAAATCCTTGAAGAGTATGTGGACAAAGGAAAGATACGCTGCATCGGACTGAGCAATTTCAATCCCCATCACATTGATTCCTTGCTCTCATATGCAAGAATACGTCCTGTAATCAACCAGATTGAAATCCATCCTTACATGACTCAGCAAGCCAATGTGGACTTCACCGTTGGAAATGGCATACAGGTGGAGGCTTGGGGACCGCTCGGGCAAGGGACAAACGGTGTTCTTAACGACCCTGTCATCAATGATATTGCTCAGCATTACAACAAATCTGTGGCTCAGGTCATCTTGCGTTGGCACATGCAGAGAGGTATTATAACAATACCTCGTTGCGACAATGACGCCAACACAGACGAGAACATCAGAATATTTGATTTTGAGTTGTCACCGAAAGATTTAGAAACAATCAGCGGGGAGAACAAGAATCTACGCACATACGAAAAGAACGACCCGGATAATTTCCCTTGGTAAATAATAAGCACGTATGGGGTGGAATGTGCAACCTTCCCATACGTGCTAAATAACGAATCTTATTTGTCTTTTTATCGTAGTAACAGACAAGCGTCGCCGTAACTCAGGAAGCGGTACTTGCCTGAAAGAGCATGATCGTAAATCTCTCGCCACTTGTCATCGCCTATGAAGGCAGATACGAGCAGAAGAAGTGTTGACCGCGGTTGATGAAAGTTCGTAATCATACCGCCGACGACTCTGTATGTATATCCCGGAGCAATAATTATTCTTGTTGATGAGAATAATGTATCTTTACCGGTGTCATCCAAGTACTTAACGACGCATTCGAGAGCCTCGATGACATTGAGCGCGGAATGATTTTCTTCGTATGGATACCACTGCGGCACTTCGCCCTCGTACTTGCCGGAATGCAACAAGCAACCGATGTGATACAGGCTTTCGAGAGTTCTGACTGACGTTGTTCCGACTGCGATAATTGTGTTTCCGCGGCGAATTACTTCTGCAACTTTCGATACAGTCGCTTTGGGCACAGCAATGAACTCGCTGTGCATATCGTGCTCACCGATCGAATCGGAAGAAACGGGCTTGAATGTTCCGGCGCCGACATGGAGTGTTACTTCCAACCGCTCGATTCCTTTATCATCGACGCGTTTAAGCAGTTCGTCGGTAAAATGCAATCCCGCAGTGGGTGCAGCCACCGAACCGTCAATTGCACTGTACACCGTCTGATAGTCCTTACTGTCTTCAGGCTCTGTACTGCGGTTCAAATAAGGAGGAATCGGAATCTCGCCGGCTGCGCCGATTATTTCCGCGAATGAGTAATTGCCATCCCAACTGAACTTCACCTTGGAGCCGTTGTCACCGGCTTCGAGGCGTTCGGCACAAAGTGCTACTACACGGCCGTCGGGCATACTTAGCGGCAACTCCAAAACGCCGGTCTTCCAACGCTTTGAATTACCGACGAGGCAAGTCCATACGCAGGAATCGCGACAAGCGAAGTTTTCAGCATAGTCGCATGGCGCAAAAGGTTCGAGGCAGAATATTTCAATCTTGGCACCCGATGATTTTGCAAATCGCAGGCGAGCATTGATCACACGTGTGTTGTTATATACCAAAGTGGAGTTTTGAGGCAGCAGATCCGGAACTTCCTTAAAAATGTGGTCGGATATACGACCGCCGCTCCACTCAAGCAACAAGCACTCATCGCGCTGCACGAGAGGATGCGATGCAATACGCTCGTCGGGCAGTGGATAATCGTAGTTATCTATTAGAATATTTTTTGGGTTCATAATATCACTTTATCGACCTTCGATCCTTGGCGACGAATGTACAATTGCCCCGCTGCGGGATTTTCCACTTTGACGCCTTGCAGGTTGTAGTATTCGACAGGAGCGGCTGTATCATCTGTAGTGATGTCAGATACACCGGCGCCCGGCATATATACCTTGGTCACCTGGTCGCCCCAAATATAGCGCACACCGTCAATATCAAATCCGAATATCGGTTTGGGAATGGTAATGATGCCATCTTTGTACGTAGCGTTATATCCGTCGGCAATGATGCTTTCGCGAGTTGTTCCGAGTGCGAGTTTGGCCGTGCCGCCATCGCCGATAAAAAATTGGCGGATGTCATTGTCCTTGCGAGCTATATAACCACTGTACTGAGGTTGAACCAATACAAAGTCGGGGTCGGTAACATCAAACACTATTCTGACTTTACGGTTGGAAAGGTTGGATGCACGCATCACGAATGATGATGACGTATAAGGACTGACAATCGAAATCAGATTGGGATTATCTTCATTTATAGCAGCTTCGACCTGTATAGGATATTCCGAGGCAACAAGTGTCTTGCCGTCGTTGTCTTCAAAGCCGGGAAGGATCCATCCGTCAACAAATGTGGCAACGCCCTGGCTTTCCCACTGTGCGCTGTCATCAGCCGAATTGTCGGGAAGAGTAATGCTTGCAGGGAATGAAGGGTCCCATGCTTGGATTACCTTGTCGGGGGTTGTGCCTATAGTAGGCTGAGGGATATAGATCGTATTGTCGACCATTGTTGACGCGCACTTGAACAGATTGATAATCTCGCGTTGCTGACCTTGGTTGTACATATACGTGCCCATATCCGAAACGTAGTAAGCATACTTACCCGACGGCTCGTCAGAGTCCTCGTCCACAAAGCCTGAATACTGAGGCTGAATGATAACAAAAGTCTTGTCGCGGGCGTCGATGACGATATTCTCGTCCGACGGCGAGATATTAAATTCAGCCAACGGGTGATTTTTGCTTCCGAACGGGTTGATCAGGCGATATACACCGGGAGTAACTGTGCTTTCTTCAACCGGAACTTCAAATTTACAAGTCGACGGATCTATCTGGTCGCCATTGTCATCAACGTAACCAGGAACAATCCAACCGTCAGATACCACGGCGTTGCCGATCGGCTGCCATTCTTCGGCATTTACCTGAGCTGTGGCAAAAAGCAATGCGGCAGGCAATAAAAAGTAGCAATGTTTCATAAGTAATCTATCTTATATTTTCATTACACAAAATTACGAGGATATTTCAAGAATTACAAAGTAATCGCAAAATAATCTCTTAAAACGCATAAAAATAGTTGTGATAATATATGGACTCATAAATAATTTGAGGGTTGTACAAAAAAATAGGCCATTGGACATCGGAATAATAAAATAACAAGTCGTAAATTTGCAATAAAAACAGCGCATATATGAAAAAAAGCGACTCAGTAATCATCACCATTATATGCTTTTTAGCAAGAATGGCCATCTTTTGCTCATTATGGCTTATATTCTTTAGACATCCTTTTATTCAAAATCTTTTCTACGCAACAATGTTATTTATAGGCGGTGAAATCATTCTCAATTGTATTGAAAAGCTAATCAATAAAATCAAACATAAACACAACTAATTCATCTTCGTAAAATATGCTTAAACATTTTTATTGAAGAAAGTTGGTTTAAGAGGCTTATAATTTGTATCTTTGTACAATTATTATTGACAAATGGAAACATCAAGTCATAAGCAGGAAATATTGGACTGTCGCTACCTGCGAATGTCTGAAATATGGGCCGAAAACTCGTATTGCCGCAGGCGCAAAGTCGGTGCAATTATCGTTAAAGATCAGATGATTATATCTGACGGTTACAACGGCACTCCTGCCGGATTCGAAAATGTGTGCGAGGACGAAACGGGCGTGACCAAACCTTACGTGCTGCATGCCGAAGCCAATGCAATAACGAAAGTAGCTCGCAGCAACAATTCGAGCGATGGCGCTACGCTGTACGTCACCGCATCTCCTTGCGTCGAATGCGCCAAATTGATAATCCAATCGGGCATCAAGCGCGTTGTATTCCATGAGTTATACCGTATGACAGACGGCGTTGATTTACTTATGCGGGCAGGTGTGGAATGTGTCCACATCGCCAATCTCACTATTGACAACTAACAGACAACAATGAACAATCGTTCCAAAGCCTGGATTCCTTTAGCGGCTGCCATTGCGCTTGCGCTCGGTATGTGGCTCGGGTATTTACTCGCAGGCGGCAACAAACTGACTCCCGCTCAGCAGAAACTCAACAATATTTTGGCGTTGATCCGCAATGAATATGTAGATACCATAAGCGACGACAGCCTCGTTGAAATGGCAATACCGATGCTTATCAAAAACCTTGATCCCCACTCGTTGTATATTCCTTTGGGCGATACTGAAAAGGCCAATCGCGATATTGAGAGTTCGTTCTACGGCATAGGTGTTCAGTTCCAATTGATGAACGACTCCGTGTATGTTGTGGAAGTCGTATCAGGCGGCCCGGCCGAGCGAGTAGGCTTACTTGCAGGCGACCGTATTATAGAAGCTGACGGTCATTCGCTCACAGGCTCTAACGTCACTAATGACGATGTGATGTCAACACTGCGAGGCGCACTCGGGTCGAAAGTCACGATCAAAGTAAAGCGCAACACATCGAAGCGACCGCTGAAGTTTGAAATAACACGAGCCGAAATACCATCGGTATCTGTAGATGTCGCGTACATGATAGAACCGACGACAGGCTATCTGCGATTGAATAAATTTGCGGCAAATACGTTTGCCGAATTTTTGCAGTCGATCAACAGCCTGCGCGTGAAAGGTGCAAAGAATTATATAATTGACTTGCGCGGCAATACTGGAGGTCTGCTCGATCAGGCAATTCTGATTGCCAACGAGTTTCTGCCCGCTATGCGACAGATCGTATCTGTCAAAGGTCGCCACGAAGACGAGAATACGACGTGGATAGCCGACGGCACAGGTGCATTCGGCAACGAACAGCTCGTGCTGCTCGTAGATGAATTTACAGCAAGTTCGTCGGAAATTGTTGCGGGTGCAATACAAGACAATGACCGCGGTCTGCTCATCGGCCGCCGAACATTCGGCAAAGGTCTTGTTCAGCGTCAGATTGTCCTGCCCGATTCATCGCAGGTACGCTTGACCGTACAACGCTATTACACTCCTTCAGGACGTTGTATCCAAAAGTTATACACTCGCGGAGCAAACGACGACTATCAATCGGAGATTCTCGAACGCTACGCCAACGGCGAAATATTCAATGCCGATTCAATTAAAATCGACGCACGCAACATCTTCAAGACCTCCATGGGACGCACCGTGTACGGTGGCGGAGGTATAATCCCCGACAAGTTTGTCCCGTCGGACACGACCGGTGTAACCGGCTACTATCTCGAAGTGATGAATGCGGGAATTATAAACAAGTTCGCATACGAGTATGCCGACCTGAACCGCTCGGAGTTGGAGAAATGCAAGACAACGGCAGCATTGCTTAAGAAACTACCGCCGGATGCCGTGTTGCTCGATGCCTTTGTAAACTATGCCGCCGAGAATGGCGTGCACAAACGCTGGTACTACATCAGTCAGTCGTCGAAACTTATAATTTCGCAATTGAAAGCTCTTATTGCCCGCGACATTCTCGGTATGACCTCATACTTTGAAATCATCAACAAGATGGACCCGGTTGTAGAAGAGGCGCTTAGAGCCATCAATACAGGCATAGAAAAAGAACTGGAAAAGTCATTGGATAGTAAATCCTTAAACAAGAGGAAATAGCTATGGATAAAGACGAAATCAGATTAAGAGTAAAGTCGCGCAAGAGCCTCATGAGCCATGAGGAGCAAATGACGGCGGCAAACAATATCTTCAATATGTTGGAGAATACTGCGGCATTCATGATGTCAGAGCATATCCTTATGTATCATTCGTTGCCCGACGAAGTGTCCACCCACAGTTTCTTAGACCGTTGGCACGAGCGCAAGCATTTCTATTTGCCGAGAGTGAACGGAGTGGATCTTGATATACTGCCGTATGAAAAATCGCGACTTCATCTCGGAGCATTCAATATTGAAGAACCAGACGGTGATGAAACCGCAGACATCAATGACATAGATCTCATCATTGTGCCGGGGGTGGCATACGACCGGTACGGCAACCGAATAGGACGCGGCAAAGGCTATTATGACCGCCTGCTCAAAGAGTCTTCGGCTCTGAAGATCGGCGTGGCATACAACTGCCAGATTGTGGATGATATCGAACCGGACGAGTTTGATATTCCGGTTGATTACGTGATAACAGAGAATGCCCTGTTCAAGGCTTCCAAGCACTGATACACTATCTCGTTATGACTGTTGATGCGGAGACCCTTAAAGCCGAAGAGTTGCGGTTGCGTTATGTGGCGCTGCTGAAGGATTCGTCGGTGTACCCCACTCAAGCCAATTGGGACTACATCATAAGTCATAAAATGGAAGGGCTCGGCAATGACCTGCTGTCGAAGTATCTCTATTCCATCGACCTTGAAGAATATGACCGCGAAGACTTGCATACGATTGCAATTGAGAATTTTCCCAAGTATGTATGCGCCGTAGAACGAGAATATGCACTTCAGGTAATCTACAGCAATTTTGAACGGTCTCCTAAAGAAATATTGAAGCTAATCAGAAGTTGCAATCTGTTTGATGCCAAGAGATTGTCTACGTTACTCTTAAGCAATCATATAAATGAAGTCTGTTCGGTGCTTGATGTATATCAACCGGAATACGACGAGCAGGATCTGCTGAATATGAAGACATTGTTGGCCGAACTCGACAACTTGCCCGAGCAAGGCGCTATCGAAAATCGCTCGGGTGTTTTCGGCTCAAGCGTGAGGTTTGTTTGCCCCAACGGACACTCGAACAATGGCGATGCGACGTATTGCACACACTCGGGATGCGGACTCGATATTTTCGGGCGGACAAAGGCGAGTGTCGCGGCAATCGATATTTACAGAAGGCGTGTTGAAGCGCTTTCAAATCTGATTTAAGTAAAATACAATTATGAATTACATTCCTACAGATCCATATATGCTGCTCAGTTTTGTAAATATGAAGCTGAGAGATTTTTACGACTCACTTGAGCAGATGTGCGACGATCTTGACATAGACGAGAATGAGTTGAAAACAACGTTGGAGGCAATCGGAGTCAAGTACGATTCGGACAATAACAGATTTGTTTGATGCCGATGACTGACACATATCTTGATGAACTGAACGAACAACAACGCGAGGCCGTCGAGTATATCGACGGGCCTCAACTTGTCATAGCCGGTGCCGGCTCGGGAAAGACTCGAGTTCTGACATATAAGATTATGCACCTTATAGCCAAAGGGTATGAACCTTACAGAATCCTTGCTCTGACTTTTACCAACAAGGCTGCTCGCGAGATGCGCGAACGTATCGAACTGAAAGTCGAATCGGCTACGGCACGTCGTATATGGATGGGCACGTTCCACAGCATATTCTCGCGCATATTGCGACAAAACAGTGACAAGATCGGCTACAACAAGGATTATACCATCTATGATGCCGGTGATTCCAAATCTTTGATCAAGACAATCATCAAAGATATGGACCTTGACGACAAGATATACAAACCTTCGACCGTTCAAAACTCAATATCGTGGGCCAAGAATGCATTATATTCACCCGATGACTATGCCCGCGACAGAGAGCTGATACAAAGTGACGAGCGAGCCAAGCGCGGCCGTACGGTTGATATTTACCGCGCATATGTGGCCCGTTGCCGAACGGCAAATGCAATGGACTTCGACGACCTGCTGTACTATACCGCTATATTGTTTCGCGAAAATCCCGAAATTCTCAGACACTACAAGGAGTTCTTCCGATATATCCTCGTTGATGAGTATCAGGACACTAACTTTGCTCAGAATATGATAATAATGCAACTGTCGCAAGGCGTGGGCAACATCTGCGTTGTCGGTGACGATGCACAGAGTATTTATTCTTTCCGTGGCGCAAATATCAGGAATATTCTTGAGCTGAAGCGATCGTTCCCGACGCTGAGGACCGACAAGCTTGAGCGCAACTATCGCTCCACGCAAAATATCATCAATGCAGCCAACAGTCTGATTGCAAAGAACGAAAATCAGATACGCAAAGAAATCTATTCGCTCAATGATGTCGGCGAAAAGATTGAAGTGCAGTCGGGACACAGCGACTATGATGAGGCCGGCTTGGTGGCAAGCCGAATAGTGACACGGCGAGCAACAACAGGCGACCCTTATGCCGAGTTTGCAATTCTGTACCGCACCAACGCCCAGTCGCGCGTACTCGAAGAGGCTCTTCGCCGCAGGAATATAGCATATCGCATATACGGTGGCCATACGTTCTATCAACGTAAGGAAGTAAAGGATGCGTTGTCATATTTCAAATTGGCCGTAAATCCCAACGATGAAGAAGCAATAAAGCGAGTAATCAATGTGCCGGCTCGCGGCATAGGCAAAACCACACTCGACAAGATTACCGCATGCGCATCAGAGCGCTCGATAAGCCTTTGGGACGTACTCACAGACCCGGTCGGTGCTGGACTTCAAGTCAATACCGGTACGTTCAATAAATTGACCGGTTTTGTAAATATAGTAAACCGATTTATCGAACTGAACAATACCGGAACCGATGCAGAACTTCTTGCACGTGAAATCATATCATCGACCGGACTGCTGAGGATGTATATGACCGACCACGCTCCCGAGACAATTTCCAAGCGCGAGAACTTGGAGGAATTGCTGAGGGGTACACATGAGTTCGTAACCGATAAACGGGAAGCAGGTGAAGTAGACAGCGTTATGATGTCGGACTTTCTCGGAGAAGTTTCTCTTGCAACCGACCAAGACGAAGAAAACGAGCATCAGGACGATTGCGTGACGCTGATGACAATCCACGCATCCAAAGGCCTTGAGTTCTCGAATGTATTTGTTGTGGGCGTAGAGGAAGATTTGTTGCCTTCATCAATGTGCAACAATCAGCCTGATGAAATAGAGGAAGAACGCCGGTTGTTCTATGTGGCTATTACACGAGCAAAGAATTTCTGCATGCTGACATACGCCGCATCGAGGTATCTGAACGGCCAGCCGAAGACTTGTCGTCCGTCAAGATTTCTGAAAGATATTGATACGTCATACCTCAGATTTTCGTACGGAGCAGAACGCATGCCATTTGAAAACACTGTATCACGCTTCAGACCGACTGCAAGAATCGACAGCGGTAGCAGTACAACAGCCGAACGTCGTCCGTTATTTGAACCGACGCCGGCACGACCTGTTACTCCGCCGGCACCTGCCGCTATGGCTGACGGCACAAGAATACACACGCGCAGCGAGTTGGATACAGGTATGAAGATCGTACACGTAAAATTCGGAGAAGGCATTATAACCGGATTCAGTGAAAATTCCCAAGGAGATATGGCAATAGTGAATTTCACCAATTCGGGAGAACGCAGATTGCTGCTCCAATACGCAAAATTTATGATTGTAAAATAAGGCAATATGAAAGTTTCGGAAATACCCACACCTGCATACATCGTATATGAGGATCGGCTTGTGCGCAATCTTAAACTCATCGACTATGTGAAGCGGAGCGCCGACGTAGACATCATAATGGCTTTCAAAGCCAATGCTCTGTGGCGCACGTTTGATATTATCAAAAAATGGTGCACCGCATCAACGGCGAGCAGCCTCAACGAACTGCGTCTCGGTCGAGAATTTCTCGGCGACAACGTCCATTCATATTGCCCGGCCTACACGAATGAAACAATTGACGAATATCTGAACGGAAGCACCCATATAACATTCAACTCTCTCGGGCAGTGGGCAATGTTCGCCGACAAGGTAAAGACGTTCAATTCTGACAATTCGCATCACCACGTATCGCCGGGACTGCGTGTAAATCCCAAGTGCTCGGTAATCGAAACGGACATATATAATCCGGCGCTGCCGGGATCGCGATTCGGGGTCGATGCCGAACATATCGGCGATAAGTTGCCCGAAGGCATCGAAGGTCTTCATTTCCATGCTCTTTGCGAAAGCACAAGTTATGACTTGGCAAAAGTTCTTGACGCATTTGAACAACAATTCGGCCACTTGCTCGGGCAAGTAAAATGGGTAAACATGGGCGGCGGGCACCTCATGACGCGTGAAGGTTATG
Source organism: uncultured Bacteroidales bacterium (assembly GCA_937995285.1). Classification (GTDB taxonomy): domain Bacteria; phylum Bacteroidota; class Bacteroidia; order Bacteroidales; family Muribaculaceae; genus CAG-873. The sequence continues at coordinate 37,458 of CALKKU010000012.1, forward strand.
ACTGCGAACACCTTATTTCACTGTTGAAAGCCTTCAAAGCGAGGTATCCCCGGCTTAAAGTCATTCTCGAGCCCGGAAGCGCATTCACTTGGCGTACAGGTGACTTGGTTACGTCGGTTGTAGATGTGGTTGAAAACGACGGTATAAAAACCGCAATAATCGATGCTTCGTTTGCATGCCATATGCCCGATACCCTCGAAATGCCATATCAGCCTATAATTACGGAAAGCTGCGATGAAGGCGAGGCCACATTAAAATATCGACTTGGAGGAAATTCGTGCTTGAGCGGCGACTTTATGGGCGACTGGTTCTTCGACCACGAACTTAAAGCAGGTGAACGCCTCACGCTTGAAGATATGAATCACTACACGACGGTAAAGACAACGATGTTCAACGGCATTCAACATCCCTCGATGTGGCTTGTCGACACCGAGGGAGAAGCGCACCTGCTGCGAGAATTTACTTACGAAGATTACAAAACAAGAATGTGCTGATGAAATACTCCGTAATTGTACCGGTATATAACCGCATCGATGAGGTCAAGGAACTTCTTGACAGCCTTGAAAAGCAAACTTCAAAGAATTTTGAGGTCATAATTGTAGAGGATGGATCGACACTGCCTGCAAAGGAAGTCACAGAGCAATCGGCTGCAAACGGCCTTGGCGTGAAGTATTACTTCAAGGAAAATGAAGGCCGCTCGATAGCCAGAAATTATGGAATGGAGCGAGCAACGGGTGATTATTTCATTTTCTTCGACTCGGATTGCGTGATACCGCCGACGTATTTTGCAACGCTCAACGAAACTTTGGCGGCAAAGCCGCTTGACTGCTTCGGCGGCCCTGATGCAGCGCACGAATCGTTTTCCGACACACAGAAAGCCATCAACTACTCGATGACTTCATTCCTGACCACCGGCGGCATTCGCGGCGGAAAGATAAGTCTTGAAAAGTTTGTCCCGCGAACATTCAACATGGGATTCAGCCGCAAAGTATATGAGACGGTTGGAGGCTTTCGCGAGATGTTTTCGGAAGACATTGATATGAGTACGCGCATCCGTCAAGCAGGGTTCAGCATCGGTCTTATACAAAATCCGGTGTGGCACAAGCGCCGCGTCGACTTCAAAAAGTTCTTCCGACAGGTCTACGTATTCGGTATGTCGCGCGTGACGCTGCAACTACTCTACCCCGGCTCGCTCAAAGCCGTACACCTGCTGCCGGCTGTATTTGTTATCGGCTGCATAGCACTTCTGATTCTTGGCGTTGCAGTGTCCAAATGGTACTGGGCACTGCTTGGACTATACTTCGTTGCCGTATTCCTGTCGGCGCTGGTATCAGTCCACAATCTAAAGATAGCATTAATGACAGTACCTGCCGCCATAATACAGCTCGGCGGATACGGTCTCGGTTTTATCAAAGCATACTTCATCAAGATTGCTCTCGGACACGGTCGCAATATTGATGAGGAGATAGCTATGCGCAAAGGTAAGTGACTATGGAAACACATCTGATGCGCGATATGCCGGCCGATGACAAGCCGCGTGAAAAAGCGATTAAATACGGCATCAAGTCGTTGACCGACACCGAACTGATGGCAATTATCTTCGGCACAGGTACGTCGGGCAAGTCGGTGCTGCAACTCAGCAGCGAAATTATTCAAGACAATGACCGGCATCTGTCAAAGGTTGCGCGGCTTAGTGTCGCCGACTTTCTGCGCAAATATAAGGGAATCGGCAAAGCCAAAGCTATTGCCCTGCTTGCCGCACTTGAACTCGGTTCGCGAGCAAGCGCCGACGCCGCTACGCTGAGCGACCCGGCGATAAGAACTGCCGCAGACGCAGTGAATATAATGCGACCTCACCTCGACAGATTGAATCACGAAGAATTTTGGGTTATATATATGTCGCAGGCCGGACGTGTAATCCGGGAAGTCAACATATCGCGTGGCGGAATAACGATGACGGCAGTTGATGTGAAGCTTATCCTCAAATATGCTATCGAGTTGTATGCCACGACTATGATTATATTCCACAATCATCCGTCGGGCAATCTCACGCCAAGCACGGCTGACGACGCTCTTACAAAGAAAATTGTAGAAGCCGCCAAGATAATGGACATCAGAGTCAACGATCACATTATCATTGCCGATAACGGCTACTATTCATACCACGATAGCGGAAGATTATGATTAAAAAAATTTACCCCTGTCGACGGTTGTCGGCAGGGGTAAATTATAAGGCCACACCAAAGGATGCGATGAAACTCCGATAAGACAGGATTTGAGTTCTTGCCGTCCTTTGTAATCCCCCGGCGCAAAGGCTTCCCGAAAGAATGGGGCCCGCCATCGGGCGACGAAGATTGTCTCGGTATTTCACGTAAAATTTGAAGAGTTTCCCAATCAACTTTGATGTGGTTTATGGGGTTTCAATCAGACTCTCTTGTCTTGTTTCTTCAACGCAAAATTAGATATTTTTGATTTATCAGACAAATTTTTCTCGAAGAATTTATTTACGTCTGTGACGCGAGTGGCGGCGATGGCTGCGATGTGATAAGGATTTCAGACCGTCGTAAGCCTGTCGGAGTGTCTTGTCCGTGACTTCGGGGGTCGGAACAATATTTCGATTTTCATCTGTGGTTCTGTGCTTTAACAGCCAATCGTAAACTTCCATTGAATAGAACAAGCGAGCCGGCTGTG
>CALKKU010000013.1 GCA_937995285.1 uncultured Bacteroidales bacterium
CTATTTTTAGTTTAAAATTTGGTCATATCGACTATTAATCGTAATTTTGCAGCAGAAAAAAATAAAACAGATATGTCACAGAAAAATTTACACATCGAGACACTCCAACTTCACGGAGGCATTAAAACGCCCGACGCAGCCCAAGCATGCGCCAATCCGCTGCACCAAACCGCAGCCTATCGTTTCAACGACTGCTATGAAGCAGCCGAAACGTTTGCGCTCCGTCAAGCGGGAAATATCTATGGCCGACTGACCAATCCGACACAAGCATTGCTCGAAAGCCGCGTTGCTGCTCTCGAAGGAGCGCCGGCTGCAGTTGCTACAGCATCAGGCGCCGCGGCAGTATCTGCGACGCTGTTCAATTTGGCCTTACCCGGCGACCACATTATCGCAGCAGACAATCTGTATGGAGGTACGTATAATTTCATTGTCAATACCTTGGCACAATACGGTGTTGAATATACTATAGTGAATGTAAATAACGCCGACGAAGTCGAAGCCGCAATCCGCCCCAACACAAAAGCTGTGTTTGCCGAAACTTTCGGCAACCCTAACAGCGATGTTACCGACCTTGATACTCTGTCATCAATTGCCCACAAGTATGGCGTCCCTGTAGTTGTCGACAACACATTCGGCACGCCGGCTCTTATTCGGCCTATCGAGCACGGAGTTGACATTATCGTTCACTCGGCGACAAAGTTTCTCGGAGGCCATGGCACATCACTCGGCGGCATCGTTGTGGATTGCGGCACATTCAACTGGAAGGCGTACCCCGACAAGTACCCCACTCTGTGTCACCCCGACCCCAACTATCACGGCACCATATTTGCCGATGCCGCACCCGATGCACCGTTTGCCACCCGAGTCCGTGCAGTTATGCTGCGAGATCTCGGTGCTTGCATATCGCCGTTCAACGCATTCCTGATTCTTCAGGGTATCGAAACTCTTTCCTTGCGAATTGAGCGCCACGTTGCCAATGCTCTTAAAGTCGTGGAATTCCTGTCAAAGAATCCGCATGTCATCAAGGTCAACCACCCGTCGCTTCCAACTCACCACGACCACGCATTGTACACGAAGTTGTTCCCCAACGGAGCAGGCAGCATATTCACAATCGAACTCGAGGGCGGTCGTGAGAATGCATGGAAGTTCATCAACAGCCTGAAACTGTTCTCTCTTGTCGCCAATGTCGGCGATATGAAAAGCCTTGCTATTCATCCCGCCTCGACCACACACTCGCAACTTAGCGACGAGGAACTCGAACTGGCTCACATATCTCAGTCCACTGTTCGACTGAGCATCGGTTGTGAAAATATTGAAGACATATTGAATGACCTCGGAGAGGCTCTTAACGCTGTTTACAACCAAGCCTGAAATTTGATATGTCAGTAGCACAATTTCTTGCATCGGAACATGCCACCGCATTCTCTTTCGAGATACTACCGCCGTTGAGGGGAAAAAGTATCGAGAATGCGTTTCAGACCATCGACAAACTGATGGAATTCAATCCGGCTTACATCAATATAACAACTCATCGAACTGAAGTCGTATATCGTCAAGTCGGGCATGAAGGTATGTTCAGAATGACAACGACTCAACGCCGACCGGGATCAGTTGCCATTGCCGCAGCCATAAAGGGACGATACGGCGTAACAACCGTCCCGCACATAATCTGCGGGCAGTACAGCAAGCAAGAAATTGAGAACCAGTTAATCGACTTGTCATATCTCGGAATAACCGATTTACTTGCTCTCAGAGGTGATACCGATAAGTCATCTCGCACATTCGTATCAGGCGACGACGGCCACGACCATGCGCTCGGACTATGCCGACAAATCGAAGACTTCAACAACGGACACATGGCCGACGGCGAAGAAACCGAACCGGTGTTTCCGCCGTTCACTTTCGGGGTCGCCGGTTATCCCGAGAAACACGACGAAGCAATGAATCTGACGTCCGACATAGAGTTCCTGAAGCGCAAAGTCGAAGCCGGTGCTCAATATATCGTAACTCAAATGTTCTTCGACAATAAAAAATACTTTAACTTTGTGGACAATTGTCGAAAGGCCGGTATCAGGGTTCCCATTGTTCCCGGACTTAAACCGCTGACTTCTTTAAGACAGATGGCATTGCTTCCGAAGACGTTCCACATCGACTTTCCCGAAGATTTGAGTCGAGAACTTCTGAGATGCAACGACAACAATGATGTAAAGCGACTCGGCATCGAATGGGGAACAGCTCAGGCTCGCGAACTCAAAGCGGCCGGAGTACCGAGCATCCACTTCTATTCAATGAACGCAAGCAACTCGGTCGCGGAAATTGCCCGACGCGTATTTTAAAGTATGAATAATATCAACGACTCCGACTTCATAAATGCATTGAACCATCGCGTACTTGTACTCGATGGTTCAATGGGTACTATGGTGCAATCAAAAAATCTCAATGCATCAGACTATCACAGCCGACACTTTGCCAAGCATTCGGTAAATCTGCTCGGCAATATAGATATACTCAACTTGTCGCATCCGCAGGTGATAAAAGACATCCACAGAGCATATCTCGAAGCTGGCGCTGATATTATTGAGACCAACACATTCAACTCTCAGGCCGTATCACAAGAGGAATACAAGACCTCACATCTCATCAGAGAATTAAATATCGCCGCAGCAAAAATTGCTCGCGAAGAAGCCGATAGAATGACAGCCCTTACGCCCGAACGTAAAAGGTTTGTCGCCGGTTCGGTCGGACCTACGGGCAAGAGCCTCTCATTGCCCTGCGATGTCGCGGATACGTGCAAACGAGCCATCGATTTCGACACTCTCGCTGCGGCATATCAGGAGCAAATAGAAGCGCTCATCGAAGGCGGAGTTGATTGCATCCTGTGCGAAACTATTTTTGACGGCCTCAATGCCAAAGCAGCGGCCATTGCAGCTCACAGAGCAATGGCTGCAGTCAGACGTAATGTACCGCTGTTATTCTCCGTCACTGTGACAGGTCTGTCAGGCCGATTACTCACCGGACAATCCGTTGAATCGTTCTTGACGGCGATCTCTTTTGCACAACCGACGGCTGTGGGATTCAACTGCTCGGCAGGCCCGGGCGGACTTCTGCCGCATCTTCGCAGACTGGCTGAGACATCGCCCTACCCGACTATCATCTATCCCAATGCCGGGCTTCCCGACGAACTCGGGCACTACGATGTGACACCTGCCGACTTCGGGCAATCTATAAAAGCGATGCTCGAAGAACGACTTGTCAACATCGTCGGCGGATGCTGTGGAACAAGTCCGGCGTACATCGCCGAAGTTGCCAAACTCGTGAAGGAGTATTCCACACCACACCCTGTAAACACCGATAGTCATACTGCTTGGCTTGCCGGTAACGAGCCGTTCAATCACCTCAACCGATTTGTAAATGTAGGCGAACGGTGCAATGTCGCAGGCAGTGCAGCATTCCGAAAGCTTATTCAAGCCGGCGATTTGACATCGGCACTCGGAGTAGCGGTGAAACAGGTTTCGGCCGGTGCAATGGTTCTTGACATCTGTATGGATGCTCCTATGCTCGATTCAACGACGGAGATAGTACGTTTTCTCCGCACACTCATATCCGAACCGACCACAGCCGCCGTACCGTGGATGATTGACTCGTCGCATTTCAGCACAATTGAGGCAGCACTCAAAGAAGTTGCAGGGAAGCCCATCGTCAACTCCATATCTTTGAAGGAAGGCGAAGAAGCATTTATAGCCCACGCCCGTACTATATCGGAATATGGTGCAGCCGTCGTCGTAATGGCTTTTGACGAACAAGGACAGGCCACTACACTCGAACGCAAGATCGAAGTATGCGACAGAGCATATCATATCTTGGTGGATAAAGTCGGATTCAATCCACAGGATATTATTTTCGACCCGAATGTACTGACAATATGCACCGGCATCGCCGAACACGATACATACGCCCGCGATTTTATAGAAGCCACCCGTTGGATAAAAAACAATCTGCCGCAGGCTCACATAAGCGGAGGTGTCAGCAACCTGTCATTTGCATTCAGAGGCAATAACAAACTTCGCGAAGCAATGCACGCTGCGTTTTTGAGACATACAATAGATGCAGGATTGTCAATGGCAATAATAAATCCGTCGGCGACAATGACATACGAAGATATTGATTTACCGTTGCGTACTCTGATAGACGACGCATTGTTGTTCAACAGCGCTGACGCTCCGAGCCGCCTCATCGCGTATGCCGAACAAATGAACAATGCGGACGAAGCAAACGAGGCATCAAAGAGCGACAATCGAGAGGATATAGATATTGACACTCGACTGATCGAGGCTCTTCGCCGCGCAGATGAAAGTCATCTTGAAGAAGACCTCGCTGAAGCGCTTGTTCGCTACGCCGGAGATGCGCGAGCCGTCATTTCAGAACCGCTAATGACAGGTATGCAACGTGTCGGCGAATTGTTCGAGAACGGGCACTTGTTTTTACCGCAAGTTGTTAGATCAGCACAGACTATGCGCCGCGCAGTAGCAATTCTGGAACCGCACTTGACAAACAATTCAAATACGGATATTGCCACAAAGGGACGTTGGTTGCTTGCAACCGTCAAAGGAGATGTTCACGATATAGGTAAAAATATCGCAGCTGTTGTACTTCGATGCAACGGCTATGAAGTCATCGATATGGGCGTCATGATTGAACCTGAAGCTATTGTCGAAGCGGCTTTATCACTCAAGCCCGACTTTATCGGCCTGAGCGGACTTATTTCTCCATCACTGACAGAAATGGAACGTGCGGCTTCGGCTCTGCACGATACCGGTATTACAGTTCCGTTATTTGTGGGCGGAGCTACAACGTCAGTACTCCACGCCGCCCTCAAACTCGCTCCGGTTTACTCTCCGGGGCTTGTTGTACGTGTATCCGACGCCTCTCGAAATCCTGTTGAAGCCAATCGACTGATTGGTGAGAATAAGGCTGAAGCTGTTGCAGAACACCTCGCCGAGCAAGAACGACTTCGACAAGAATATAAAAACAGAAAATCTACCGGAACAAGCGGTGCTACACCGATAACAGGACGAGACGACAACGCCAATCCGACACCTACTCGTCCAAAGCACATAGGCGTAACCACATTCAATGACATCACAATCAATGACATTGAGCAACTGATTAATTGGAAATACTTCTGCGCATGTTGGAAAGTAGCACCTCAATCGGATGAAGGTCTAAAACTCTGTGCAGATGCCAAAGCCATATTGAACACCTGGCGCCACACAAATGCAGGTCTAAAGGCTCGTGTGGGATTGTTCGAAGCATCTGGCTCCGACACCGATATCATCATAACCCTTCCTGACGAAACAAGGAAAACAATTAAAACTCCGCGACAAGCGACTGCCGACAAGGAGTCAGGCCGACGCCTTGCTCTATGCGATTTCATTAATCGCTCCGACGACTACATAGGCGCATTTGCAGTCACAATCGGTTCGACAATCCGTGAAGACATTGCAAATGAAAATGACGAGTACAGTCTGCTGATAAAGAAGTCGTTGGCCGACAGGCTTGTGGAGGCTGCGGGCGAATGGCTGCATCGTCTGGTCAGAACTGACCTTTGGGGTTATGCGAGCGAAGAGAATCTCTCAAATAACGAACTGCTCGACGAACGATACCGAGGCATCCGCCCGGCAATCGGATTCGGCTCACTTCCCGACCAAAAAGAAATGTTCACACTACGCGATATTCTTAATATGTCGGAAATCGGAATTAACGTAACTGAAACAGGTGCACTCAATCCGGCTTCATCTATAGCCGGACTGTACATAGCACACCCAAAGGCACGCTATTTCACTGTAAAACTGTAATCAGATAATTCCTCGGAGGCTGTTTATATCCTCTACGTTGTGTCGGCGCATATAATCTTCGATTCCGTCAATTATTTTCATAGTCACTGACGGATCTACAAAATTATATGTACCAACTTGCACTGCCGTGGCGCCTGCCATAATAAATTGCAGTGCATCCGAAGCATTGGTTATACCGCCGAGACCTACAACAGGTATCCCGACTCTGTGCGCAACTTGCCACACCATTCTCACAGCCACGGGACGAACGGCCGGACCTGACAATCCGCCTGTGATTGTCGACAACGACGGACGTTGCTTCTCAACATCAATATCCATTGCCAACAATGTATTTATCAATGACACGCTATCGGCGCCGGCACTTTCGGCTGCCGCAGCTATTTCAGTTATATCTGTTACATTAGGCGACAACTTCACCATCAGATGGCGAGGCCACACTTTCCTCACCGCCGATGTCACTTCCTCGGCACCGGCAGCCGTCGTTCCGAATGCCATACCACCGGCCTTAACATTCGGACACGATATATTCACTTCGATAGCCTTTATACCTGGCAGCGGAGCAAGGCTCTCGGCCACAGCACAATAATCGAAAACAGACGCGCCGGACACATTGACAATAACGTTCGTATCAAGTCCGCTGATTGTAGGATAGATGTGTTCTACAAAGTAGTCAACGCCTTTGTTCTGCAACCCGACAGCATTAATCATACCCGACGGAGTTTCAACCATTCGAGGCGCATCATTTCCTTGTCGAGGATTAAGCGTCGTACCTTTCACGATAAATCCGCCCAGACGCTCAAGGTCGATAAACGGAGCATACTCAGTGCCGTATCCGAATGTTCCGGACGCTGTAAGCACGGGATTTTTAAGTTCGAGGCCTGCGCCAAGATTGACTGTCAGATTCAGTTCCATAACAGACGATTGATATTGAATACCGGGCCTTCAGTGCATACACACAAATGACCCTCCGTTGTTTTTTCCACACAACACAGACAAGCGCCCAAGCCGCATGCCATATGATTTTCAAGCGACACTTCGCAGTTAATATTCCGTTCACGAGCGATATGAGCGACAGCTCGCATCATCGGCGTAGGCCCGCAACTATAAACCTTATCGTACTCATCATCGAACACCGGATGCGTTGTGACCAATCCGTGATGCTCCAATGAACCGTCATCAGTTGCAAGAGCAAGTCGAGCCGCAGACGGATAAAGCGTTTCTATTGCACTCAACTCAGCCGCAGAGCGAGCGCCAATCAATATTGTAACATCCGCGCCTTTCGCAACGAGCGTATGGGCAAGATACGACAACGGTGCGGCACCAACTCCACCTCCAACAAGCAGAACTTTTTTCTGCCGATCGGAAATTGAGAAGCCGTTACCCAATGGTAATAAAATGTTAACCTTGCCGCCTACGGGCAGGTTAACAATGTATTCAGAACCTTTCCCGACAGACTTGACAAGTAACACAAGACATCCGTCAGATGTAATATTACACACGGAAATCGGACGGCGCAGCATTACGCCTGATGTTTCACATTGCACCTCAACAAACTGCCCGGGTACAATTTGCGGCAACTCCGAGCTGTCGGATGTTTTGAGTGTCAAAAGACAACAAGAGCCTATATGCTTCTTGCTCTTGACTGTAAAATCTTTGAGTGTTTTAGTCATAATTGTGTATTCTCGGCACAGTATGCGCGAGCTCTTTCAAGAGTTTCGGGACGACCTACATCAAACCACGCGCTATCCTGCGGCGTAATGAAAGCCTTAATTTTGAGTTCCCGACAATTGTCAATATAGAAGTTAGTTATCGAAAACGGAGTGTCGTTCGATGCATATCGTTCCAACAAAGAATATGCCACCGGCGATACAATATGCACGCCACCGAAGGCCAGCATTTCTGCCTCATCACAATTATCAGCCTTTAATATTTCATCGCCGGTCTTGATATTTCGCCATCCGACAAGACTATGTTCATTGTCGAAAAGGAAGTATCGCGAAGTCTCTCTCGATGCGACAAGCAACGTTACATCAGCCGACGAACGCTCGTGAGCGGCAATCATCCTATCGATATCGAAGTCCGTATAGATGTCGGCATTATGAATAAAAACAGGCTCATTACCCAGTATGGGCAGAACCTTGCGAAGTCCGCCCCCGGTGTCGAGCAAATGCGCCGTCTCATCACTGAATGTAATATCGGCTTCAGGATATGCACTTCTTACGTAATCGACTATTTGCGAAGCAAAATGGTGAACATTTATGATTATGGACGTAACACCGTGCGCCAAGAATTTATCAATCACATTGGCTATTATAGGTTTACCGCCAACCTCAACGAGTGCCTTGGGATGACTGTCCGTCCAAGGTTTCAGTCTGCTTCCGACACCCGCTGCAAATATCATTCCTTTCATAGAGCCTCTTCTATTTTCTCGGCAACAATTGCTCTATATTCTGTTCGCGGTGCACAAGTTCCACCTTCACGTTGAACTTACGGTTTATATGTTCAGCCATATGTTGAGCCGAATACACCGACCGATGCTGTCCGCCCGTGCATCCGAATGACACCATCAGGTTTGTAAAGCCACGCTCCACATAGCGCTTGACAGTGGCATCCACAAGAGCATAACAGTGTTCGAGGAATGTCAGTATCTCTCCATCTTCCTCAAGGAATTCTATTACCTGACGGTCGAGACCGGTAAACGGTTTATAACGTTCGTATTTGCCGGGATTATTTACCGCACGGCAATCGAACACGTATCCACCACCGTTTCCGCTCGGATCGTTGGGGATACCTTTCTTGTATGCGAAACTCATCACTCGCACTGTCAACTGACGATTCTGTTGATCGGTAGTGAATTGTTTCATGTTCACAAGGTTGCGAAGCAGCTCGGTGAGGTACGGATACTCCTCAAACGGTTTTTCGAGCAAGGTGCGCAAGTTCGCTATCGCAAACGGCACACTTTGCATGAAATGAGGTTTCTTTTCAAAATATCCTCTGAATCCGTAGGCTCCGAGCACCTGCATTACACGGAAAAGAACGAAGTGTCGCAAAGTCAACAGGAACTGTGCGGAATCGACCTTCTGATACTTCTGCAAAGCATCAATATACTCATCGATCAATTCAAGGCGGAATGAATCTGTGAAGTTCGCTTTGGCTTGCCACAGGAACGACGCCACATCGTAGTAACAAGGACCTCTGCGACCGCCTTGGAAATCTATAAACCAAGGCTCGCCGTCTTTAATCATCACGTTGCGCGATTGAAAATCGCGATACATAAATGTAGGCGTCGTGGCCGACTGCATCAAAACATCAGCCAAGCGATTGAAATCATCTTCGAGACGTCCTTCTTCAAACTCAAGACCTGTCGCCTTGAGGAAGCAATACTTGAAATAATTCAAGTCCCACATAATCGACCGACGGTCGAAACTCGGCACCGGGAAACATTTCGAGAAGTCCAAGCCTTCGGCTCCGGCGAATTGAAAATCGGGCAGACGCCGTATTGTCTTCACGATCAATTCTCGTTCTTCAGGCGAGAACACGTGGGTCAGTCGGCCCTTCTCAATCGCATTGAACAACAATGTATCTCCAAGATCCTCTTGTAAATACGCCATCCGGTCATCGGCGACAGCCACAACCTTCGGGACAGGCAACCCCTGCTCGAAGAAATGTTTGTCGAAGGACAGGAATGCTTCGTTTTCAAGTTCATTCGTTCCGATAACACCTATCAACGTTCCTTGTTGACCCGACAGTCTGAAGTATCGGCGATTGCTCCCCGATGAAGGAAGCTCCACCACTGAATCAGGCGCTACAGAACAATATTGCGTATATAGTTTTGAAAGAATCTGAGAATCCATTGTTCAAATCTTATTGAGCGTATTAGTTAGCCAGTTCGGATAAGAATTTAATACGAACAAGTCTTATTTCTTCTTCCGTATAATCCGGACACAGTTCATTGAATGCAGCACTGAGCGAACCGTCCTCAGCCTGACGGAAATAATCAAAAATCTCTTCTTGTTCATCCTTGTCAAGGACATCGTCGATATAGTACGAGATATTTATCTTGTTTCCCGAGTTTACGATTGATTCGATTTCGTCGAGCAACTGGTCGAAGTCGAGACCGTTGCTTATTGCAACCTCCTGCAAATCTATCTTGCGATCTACGGCTCGAATAATCGAAATTTTACGCTTACTCTTATTAGCGACAGAACGCACACGCAAATCCTCGGGACGCTCGATTTCATTTTCAACGACGTAGTTCTTGATCACTTTAAGAAATTCTTCGCCGTAGCGCTTGGCCTTACCCTCGCCGACACCCGGGATATTCTGCAGCTCCTCGGTCGTAATCGGGTACGTAGTAGCCATAGCATCGAGCGATGGATCCTGAAATATCACATACGGAGGCAGGTTGAGATTTGACGCAATCTCCTTGCGCAAAGCCGTTAGTATCGCAAACAATTCCGGGTCGGCGGCACAGGCCGAACCGCCCTTCATTGGCGTGGTCTCATCGGCTTCTTCACTAAACTCGCTGTCCTCAACGACTTTAAACGACTTTGGATGTTTTATAAAATCCTCACCTTGAGTTGTAAGTCGTAAAGTGCCATAATTCTCTATGTCGCGGTTGATGTATCCAGCAAGCACGGCCTGACGAATAACCGCATTGAGGAAACGACGATCGCCGCCTTCGGCACAGCCGAAAACTTCGAGTTCGTTGTGACGGTATGACTTGACATCATTTGTTGCCTTGCCAAGCATAACATCTATGATGTAATCAGCCTTGAATTTTTCTTTTATAGCAGCAATGGTTTCTAAAACCGATAACAAATCTTCTTTTGCTTCCACTTTCTTTTTTACGTTAATGCAGTTGTCGCAGTTGCCGCAATTTTCGACGGTGTAGTTTTCACCGAAGTAATGCAGCAATGTGCGACGACGACATACGGAAGATTCGGCATATGCCGCAGTCTCGGCCAGAAGTTGTCGACCTATTTCCTGCTCTGCCAACGGTTTGCCTTGCATAAATTTTTCCATTTTCTGCAAGTCGCGATAAGCGTAGAATGTCAAGCAGTAGCCTTCTCCGCCGTCGCGTCCCGCCCTACCGGTTTCCTGATAGTAGCCTTCGAGAGACTTTGGCATATCATAGTGGATCACATATCGCACATCGGGCTTATCAATACCCATTCCGAATGCGATCGTTGCGACTATAACGTCGACTTTTTCGAGCAGAAACGCATCTTGATTGGCCGAACGAGTGGCTGCATCCATACCGGCATGGTATGCCAACGCCTTGATGTTGTTGACACACAACAATTCGGCAAGTTCTTCCACTTTCTTGCGGCTCAAACAGTATATGATACCCGACTTACCGGCATGCTGCTTCACAAAGCGTATTATGTCGTGGTCGGTGTTCTTTGTCTTTGGTCGTACCTCATAATACAGGTTCGGGCGATTGAATGATGATTTGAACACCGCCGCGCTATCCTGCATACCGAGGTTCTTCTGTATGTCGTGTTGTACCTTTGGAGTGGCCGTCGCTGTCAAAGCAATGACCGGACGCGTCCCGATCTCGTTGATTATAGGACGAATGCGACGATATTCGGGGCGGAAGTCATGTCCCCACTCCGATATACAGTGCGCTTCATCGATAGCATAAAACGAGATGGTTATCGTCTTTAAAAATTCTATATTCTCTTCTTTAGTCAATGACTCCGGCGCCACATAAAGCAACTTCGTTTTACCGTCCACCACATCGGCTTTCACCTTGTCGATTTGAGCACGCGTAAGCGACGAGTTCAAGAAGTGAGCCACCGAATCATCTTCACTAAAATTGCGCATTGCGTCGACTTGATTTTTCATCAAGGCAATCAGCGGTGACACGACTATGGCCGTACCGTCCATAAGCAATGCCGGCAATTGATAGCACAGCGACTTTCCGCCCCCGGTCGGCATTAAGACAAACGTGTCTTTGCCTTCAAGTAGGCTGCTGATTATGGCTTCCTGATTACCTTTAAAGGTACCGAAGCCAAAATAGCGTCGCAGCGCGTCGGTTAATGATTGGTGAGTCTCCATGGAGTCATTGATTCATATTCAACCTACTGAAGCGGCCTCAAAATGAGCGCTTTCAAATTTGGTTTTGGCGTATTCGAGCGTCACCTCGAATTTCTTTACTTTCTTCGACGGAATTTCATACATTGCATCCACCATAATTGCTTCAACAATCGAGCGCAAACCTCGAGCTCCGAGTTTGAATTCTATGGCTTTGTCAACGATAAATCCGAGAGCTTCGTCAGCGAATGTCAATTCTACGCCATCCATCTCGAACAGTTTCTTATATTGACGAGTAATGGCATTCTTGGGCTGCGTCAGCACATTGAGCAATGCTTCACGGTCGAGCGGCTCAAGATGAGTAAGGATAGGCAGACGGCCTATTATTTCAGGGATGAGGCCATATGAGCGCAAATCTTGAGGCGACACGTAACGCAAATAGTCGTGTTTATCCGTAAAATTCAGTCGCTGATTGGTCGTGGCGTAGCCGACAACATGAGAATTAAGACGATGTGCAATCTTGGATTC
The DNA here is from genome assembly GCA_937995285.1 of uncultured Bacteroidales bacterium. Classification (GTDB taxonomy): domain Bacteria; phylum Bacteroidota; class Bacteroidia; order Bacteroidales; family Muribaculaceae; genus CAG-873. Next base: position 12,423 of record CALKKU010000013.1, read on the forward strand.
AATTCCTTCAAAAGCACCGCCGCATATAAACAGTATATTCTTCGTATCAACCGGAATCATCTTCTGCTCCGGATGCTTGCGACCACCTTGTGGCGGCACATTGACAATCGAACCTTCAAGCAATTTCAGCAAGCCCTGCTGAACGCCTTCGCCAGATACGTCGCGAGTGATCGAGGGGTTATCGCCTTTACGAGCAATTTTATCGATTTCATCGATAAAGACAATTCCTCGCTGAGCCTTTTCCACATCGTAATCGGCGGCTTGCAACAATCGTGTCAGCAAGCTTTCGATATCCTCGCCGACATAGCCTGCTTGCGTCAATACAGTGGCATCTACGATTGTAAACGGCACATCAAGCATACGCGCAATGGTTCTTGCAAGCAACGTCTTGCCCGTTCCTGTAGGGCCGACTATGATGATGTTACTCTTTTCTATATCCACATCATCGGTCGTGGTATCCTGCAACAGACGCTTGTAGTGGTTGTATACGGCCACCGACAGGAACTTTTTGGCTTGATCCTGACCGATAACGTATTGATCGAGAAATTCCTTGATTTCAACCGGATGCGGAATTTTATTTTTCATCTGCTTCTTGAAAGCAGCCGCATCGGCCTCGCTACGCTGAGTGGCGTCCTCCTCCATCATATGGAAGATTGTATCGACACACTCTGTACATATATAACATCCGTCGATATTTGACGGCACTATAAAGCGGTTGTGGCGTACGTCACCCGGACGGCCACACCAGCAGCACGCAATATCGTTGGAATTATCTTTCTTCTTAGCCATTAATTTCGGGCTTATTTGCTTTGATGAGTACTTGATCAATCATACCGTACTGACGAGCCTCTTCGGCAATCATCCAGTAGTCACGGTCACTATCCTGTTCTATCTTTTCGATAGGCTGACCGGAATGTGTCGATATAATTGAATATAACTCATGCTTGAGTTTCTTGATTTCACGTGCGGTAATCTCTATATCCGATGCCTGACCTTGCGCACCGCCCATCGGCTGATGAATCATCACTCGCGAATGCTTCAACGCATAGCGCTTGCCCTGCTGCCCGGCAACGAGCAACACTGCGGCCATCGAAGCGGCCATACCGGTGCACATTGTGATGACATCGCTCGATACATACTGCATCGTATCATAAATACCGAGACCCGCATATACCGAGCCGCCGGGCGAATTTATATATAATGAAATATCCTTACCCGGCTCCGAAGAATCAAGATAAAGAAGCTGGGCTTGGATCACGTTTGCCGTGTAGTCGTTAACCTCCGTACCAAGGAAGATGATGCGATCCATCATCAAACGTGAAAACACGTCCATCTGAGCCACATTAAGCTGACGTTCCTCGATAATACTCGGATTAATATAGCTATAGTTGGAACTTACAGCAGCATTGACAGCGGCCGAATACTGATCGAGCGCAAGGCCGTTCATTCCGAGGCCTTTCACTGCATAGTTCCTGAAATCGCTTTTATTCATATCTATGTATTGTATCTCTAATCTTTTTCAAAGTTAAGTAAAATTTTCCACATAAACACAACGATTTATTTTTTTGAAGAAAAAAATAAATCCGACTTCTGACATCATATTTTTTCTGTTCGCACATAAACAAAGGGAGCGCAAAATTGCGTTCCCTTCGCAATCGCTCGCGTCATCTGCACGCGAGTGATACTTCTATGATTTCTATCTGAAATTATTCAGCTGTCTTCTCGGCGAGAGCCTTGAATTCGTCCAGCGATACGTTCTTCTCTTCGAGCGTAACGGCATCGCGAACAGCCTGGAACAGTTTGAATTCTTCAATCTGTTCGGCAAGTTGACGAGCGATCGACTTGTCGGCGAGGAGACGACGACCCATATCGGCAACGGTTTCGTCATCCATGTTGTACATACCGTACTGCTGAAGCTGACGGCGAGCCACCATATTGGCGTGCTGCTTCATATCTTCGTCGGTAACCTTAACTTCGAGCTGACGAGCGATTGAACCTGAAAGGAGTTCCCACTTGATACCGGGGAGCATATTGCCGTATTCTGCTTCGAGTTTTTCGTCGGTGAGTTCCTTGTCGTTGAGCTTCATCCAACGCTTGAGCAGCTCGTCGTCAACGACCACCTTATCGGCGTATGTAGCCATAATGTAGTCATGGATGTCGCGGTTCGACATCTGAAGGCTGTTGGGATAAAGTTGAGCCTTGATCATATTCTTCAGACCGTCGAAGTATTCTTCTTCGCTGTGGATCTTGTCCTTACCGAATACATCGTCATAATAGTCCTGATTGTGTTCGGCAAGTTTGAGAACGATGATTTCCGAGATAGCGAACTCGAAGTCAGCCTTTACATCGGCAACCTTGTCCTTGTCGATATTGAGCATCGAAGCAAGTTCGGCGGCATTACCGTCGGCAGCCTTGAAGGGATTGAACACCACCTTGTCGTTGACATGTTTGCCGAGGAACTTCGCGGCTTCATCCTGGCCCTTGAACAAGAAAGGAGCAACAATCGACGACACAACCTGAATGGCGTCTTCATCGGTCTTTACAGAGCCATCGGCATTGAGTTCCATCAAAGATCCCTTAACGACCGCCTTTGCATCAACCTCATCGCCGGGAACCTGAGCACCGAAGCGTTCGCACATCGCCTTATCCTGCTCGTCGAGCATTTCCTGCGAAACCTCGATGTTGTAGAACGGAAGTTTCACATCCTTGTTGAGCTGAATATCAACCTGAGGCCAAAGTGCAATATCATATTTGAATGTGTACTCGGTCTGCTTGAGGTCGATAGCCTTTGTTTCTGCAGGCAGGGGTTGGCCGATAACCTGAATATCGTTTTCTTTGATATGATCGAATGTTGCGTTGATTACAACATCGTTGATTACTTCGCTCTTAACTTCGTGACCGAAACGCTTGCGGAGTTCGGGAACACTGATATGGCCTTTGCGGAAGCCGGGGATAACGTGAGTTTTACCGATTGATTTGAGCTTCTCCGTCACCTTGTCAGCATAGTCGTTTTCGCTGACCTGAACAGTGATTTGACCGCGAGCGTCGCCTGTCTTTTCAAATGTTACATTCATTGTAGCGTATATCTTTAGAGTTATTATTGCGTATTTTGAAAAAATTCGACTGCAAAGATAACACTTTTTTTGCGAGCCGCGATGCCTATTCTCCAAATATTTACAAAAAAATGACTAACTTTGCGAGTAACATACTCCAACATATGCACAGATGCATCGGCATCGTGAATTTCATATATGCAACCTCTATTTTCGATAATAACAGTCACCTATAACGCCGCATCGACCGTGGTTCGTACCATAGAGAGCGTCGACAGCCAGACATTCTCCGACTACGAGCAGATAATTGTTGACGGTGCATCTACCGACAACACATTGTCGCTGATTGCGGAAAGTGAACGTCGTCGCATTCAATCCGAGCCCGACAAAGGGTTGTACGACGCAATGAACAAAGGAATCAAACTTGCTCGCGGACAATATCTCATATTTCTGAATGCTGGCGACAAGTTCCACGACACCCGAACACTAAGTAGCATTGCCCGAGCGATTCAAACCGAAAATTCTCCTGACATCGTCTACGGACAAACGGCAATCGTCGACAACGAAGGCCATTTTATCGGAGAGCGGCATCTTCGCGCCCCACGCAATTTGAAGTTTAAAGATTTCGCCCGAGGAATGCTCGTATGCCATCAAGCTTTCATTGTCCGCCGTGACATCGCTCCGACCTACGATTTGTCGTATCGCTACTCTGCCGATTACGAGTGGTGTCTGCGATGCCTGCAAAAATCAAGCGGCAACGTCTTTATCGATGACTACATCGTGGATTATCTGAACGAAGGCGTCACCACAGCCAATCACAAGAAATCGCTGCGCGAGCGCTACGAAATTATGTGCAAATACTACGGCTCCGTACCGACAGCGCTGCGACATATATGGTTCGCCGTCCGTGCACTAAAACGAAAATTATTACGTTAAGACAATATGTTATTATACAATACAACTTTCGGCGTTGACAATGCCGTTACAGAGCCGTTCATCGAATGGCTCAAGACAGAATTTATACCCAACGCGGCCGATGCCGACGGAGAATATATGCACGATGCGGAATTGTTCGCTCTGCCTGCATCAGTCGGTGGCGAAGGGGTATCGAGTTATGCTCTGCATCTTCGTGCCGACGATGACGCAACTCTCGCCCGGTGGTACGAAGACCATGGCAGCCGCCTGTTCGATTACATAATGCAGCATTGGAACGGTCGAGTGGTATTCTTTTCCACCACTCTAAAATCGTTGGAATGAACTACGAACGAGTCATATTGGGCATCGACCCCGGCACTAACGTCATGGGCTACGGACTGATAGGCGTCAACGGCAAGAAGCCGGAGATGATTGCTATGGGCGTGATAAAGTTGAGCAAATTTGAGAGCCACTATCTACGTCTGCGTCGCATCTACGACCGCACCATCGACTTGTGCTCACAATATCTACCCGACGAAATGGCTATTGAAGCGCCGTTCTTCGGAAAGAACGTGCAATCAATGCTGAAGCTCGGACGAGCACAAGGCGTGGCTATGGCTGCAGCTCTGTCACGCGACGTACCTATCACCGAATACGAGCCTCGAAAAATAAAGCAGGCTATCACCGGGAACGGCGCCGCAGCCAAGGAACAGGTTCGCGATATGCTGAAGCGTATGCTGACCATTCCGGAGTCTTCGCTGTTGCCCGAGCTCGATGCCACCGATGCCTTGGCCGCAGCTCTGTGTCATTTTTATGAGAGCGGCAAACCTATAAAATCCAAGTCATCATCTTGGAAGGACTTCATTGCACATAATCCCGAAAGAGTAAAGTGAACGTGATGAATACAAAACTTATAACACCAATAATTATCCTGTCGGTATCACCGCTGTTTTCAGGCAATGTATTTGCAGGGACTGTTTCATTCAGCGGCTGCGATGTCGAAAAGGTAAGCGTGCCGACCAACACAGGACTGCAAGCCGTTTACGTGTTGCGCTCGGGAACTGATGCAACAATCACATACACCGCAACAACCGGAGCTACCGTAACTTGGCAACGATACAGCAACCTCGGTGGTGGATATGCCGAAAACGTAACCGGCATATCGCACAGCGGAAATACATATTCCATTGCAGCCGGAAGCGCCGATATAGGATATATCATCACCGAAGGCACGTCATCCCCGGTCTGTTTTTGGGTTGTAAACTATGCCAATCACGCCTACGATGTGAACAGTCTCAATGTAGTCGACAGCGATTGCGACAGGGTCACACTATCCACGGACAAACCTGTAGAAGCGATTAACTACTACACTACAACCGGACGCAGAGAAGAGGTGGATCGTGGTATCGTATTGACATATAACACCCTCGAATATTCATCGGACGACAACGTTTACAACCAAGTGCAGTCCGAATCCACATACTCATCTCTCGGCACTACGTTTACGGCAATTGCGCCGCTGTGTGATACTCAATTCACCCTCAAGCCCGACAAGTTCGCTTTGAAATGGGGTATCGGCTCTGAAGTACAATCACAATCGCTGACGGCCACCGCCGTTCAGGCGACTACATCTGCCGTTCAAGCCGACCGCAGTGTCGACAATGAGCAGAAGATGGAGACCGAGGGGCTCGGAGGCTCTGCGCCGTGTGAAATAACATTCAATGCGACCGTGACCGACGCGGCAATATATCGCCGTTGGGAAATTTCCTCGACCGCTGATTTTGAAGACATCCTGTTAAGTTATGACCAAACAGAGTTCTCGTACACTTTTACCGAAGCCGGAACGACATACGTGCGATTTACCGCCGACAACGCGGCAGGCACATGCGCCTACGAAGGCGAAGTGTACACTATTGCTATCGGTGACTCGCGGTTGGAATGTCCCAATGCATTCTCGCCGGGTACGAGCGAAGGTGTCAACGACGAATGGCGTGTAAGCTATCGCTCGATAATATCGTTTGATTGTCATATATTCAACCGCTGGGGACAGCAACTCGCCCACCTCACCGACCCGTCACAAGGTTGGGACGGCCGTTCAGGCGGCAAAATTGTAGGCCCGGGTGTATATTTTTATGTCATCAAAGCCAAAGGTTCGGACGGCAAAGACTACAATCTCTCCGGCGACATCAATATCATCGGCTCACGTCGCGACAACAACGCCACAACGACCGAATAAGCCGCCAAGGAGCTTGATACAGGTTTGTCTGTATGATAAAGTTTGAGTACCTTTGCACTTCAAAGATTAATAAATGCTTACATACAAGAATCATCTGAAAGAACTGGCCATGCCCGAGTATGGCCGCAACATACAAAATATGGTGGAGCATTGCATCACCATCGAAGACCGTGAGGAACGCACTCGCTGCGCACGGTCAATAATTGATGCAATGTCCATTCTTTTCCCTGCACAAGGCGGCGACCAACAGGCTCACCGTCGCAAATTGTGGGATCACCTGGCTCTCATCAGCGACTTCAAACTCGATGTGGATATTCCGTTCGAGTTGCTCGGCCCGAAAGTTTTTGAAGACCAACCGCAGCCTGTGACACGTTCGGAAGGCGAAATCCGACGCCGCCAGTACGGGCATCTGATAGAACTCATGATTGAGAAGTGCGCAGAAATGGGACCGGGTGAAGAACGTACCGAATTGGCTATTCTCACAGCCAACCATATGAAGAAGTTGATGACGGCTCTCAATCCCGAAGGGGTTGAAGATGTGAAAATCTTCAAAGACCTGTATGATATGAGTGAAGGGCGTGTCGCCCTATATCCGGCAGAAGTCAAGTTGTACGACTACAAGATGGCACAAGCACCGGCAAAGAAAAAGCGTAAAAAATGATTGACCGAAGTACGTTGGTGAAAATCGGGGCAACGCTGAAGCCTCACGGTATCAAGGGCGAATTGACAATCTCCCTTGACGACGATTTGTCGCCCGAAGACTTCCGCTGCCTGTTGCTCGACATTGATGGCATTGTCGTCCCGTTCTTCGCAGAAACTGTCAGAAATAAAGGTGATAATTGGCTCGTGAAGTTTGACGGTATAGACAATGAAGATCAGGCTACCGAGTTGGCTCGTCACGACATCTACGTGGAGCGCGATGAGTTGGACATCGACGAGGATTCCGAAGAAGGCGTACACTTGTTCGACCTGATTGGTTATACCGTTACCACTGATAACAGTTCGCTCGGTGTAATTGACGATATTGATGACAGCACCGCCAACATACTCTTTCATGTAAACACTCCCGACGGTAAAACTATCTACATTCCATATGCCGAGGAGTTTATCACGGGACTCGACGTTCAGAATCATACTATATATATGACATTGCCCGACGGCATATGCGACTTAAACAAGTAGTGATATGGAATTTGACGAATCAGATGCAATCCGATATATGCGCGAAGCGGTTGGCGAAGACATCGCCGGCGCATATGATGACAATGAGTTGTTCAATGTCATCGACATGATATACGACTACTACGAAGCGAACGGACTGCTCGACATAGACCTTGACGAAGACGATGATGAAGAACTTGATATCGAAGACATCGTCACTTATGTGAAGCGTATGCTTGCCAAAGACAAAGGAGCACATCTCAAGCCCGAGCACGTTCGCGACTTCGTGTCGGCATACATAGATTATGAAAATTCGCTTGACGAACTTTAGAGAGATTGAGGTATGCGACATTTACTCACAACGATATTGATAGCCGGAGCCGCCGCGATTAGTCCGTTGGCATTCGCATATCCGGCCAATGACGACAGTGCGGAAGTCGATGTGCTTGACCTCTCGATAAGCGAGAATATGGCAACTCCCGCTGTTCCCGGCAAGAGCCTCGGCTACGTAAAAGGTGCTATGGATCAATTGCGCCGATATTTGGCAAAGGACAGCCTGCAAGTCGACGTACTCCGCAACAACGACGTGCTGCAAATCACAATTCCTTGCTCCGACCTGTTCGGTCCCGGCTCCACGGAATTGAAGCAATCTGCGGTTGAGGTCCTTAAACCGCTGCGTATGGTAGTGCGAGAACCTGAAAAATACAAGGTCCTCATTGCTGTCCACTCCGACAACACCGGCGACGACATATATGCAGACAGCATTACCGCAGCACGCGCCAATGCTATTGACGACCTGCTATGGGAACTCGCGTCGAACCAAGACACAAACGTAATTCCCTACGGGCTCGGCAAAGATTCTCCGTTACACTCCAACACATCAATGCTCAACCGCGCGCTTAATCGCCGTGTGGAAATCTTCATCGTACCCGACCGCGGACTGTTCGGGCGCAAATAATTTTGACGCTTAACGACAAAAGCATTAATTTTGTAGAACAAATAACTTTACGCAAAAAATAAAACAATCAATATAATGGCAATAGAACTTCAACACCTCACAAAACGCTCTGAGAACTACTCTCAGTGGTACAACGAACTCGTAGTGAAAGCCGACCTCGCCGAACAATCGGCCGTACGCGGTTGTATGGTAATCAAACCTTACGGCTACGCCATTTGGGAAAAAATGCAGCAGACACTCGACGCTATGTTCAAAGAAACCGGCGTCAAGAACGCATATTTTCCTCTGTTGATTCCCAAATCGTTCCTGTGCCGCGAAGCCGAACACGTTGAAGGTTTTGCCAAAGAATGTGCCGTAGTGACCCACTATCGCCTCAAGAACGACCCTAACGGCAACGGCGTCATCGTTGACCCGGATGCACGCCTCGAAGAAGAGCTCATAGTGCGCCCGACATCCGAAACTATCATCTGGGGCACATACAAAAACTGGATTCACTCGTATCGCGACCTTCCTGTAATCTGCAACCAGTGGTGCAACGTGATGCGTTGGGAAATGCGCACCCGTATGTTCCTCCGCACCGCAGAATTTTTGTGGCAAGAAGGTCACTGCGCCCACGCTACTGCCGAAGAATCGGAAGCTCGCACAGTGCAAATGATTAATCTCTATGCCGACTTCGCCCGTCGCTATATGGGGCTACCCGTAATTATCGGTGTGAAGACTGCGAACGAACGTTTCGCCGGCGCACTCAACACCTACACCATCGAAGCAATGATGCAGGACGGCAAAGCGCTCCAGTCGGGTACGTCACACAACCTCGGTCAGAACTTCGCCAAGGCATTCGACGTGACATTCGTCAATAAGGACAACAAGCCCGAATATGTATGGGCCAACTCGTGGGGCGTATCGACCCGTCTGATGGGAGCTCTGATTATGGCACACTCCGACGACAACGGTCTTGTTCTTCCTCCGCACCTCGCTCCTATTCAGGTAGTGATTGTTCCCATCTTCAAAAACAACGAACAACTCGCAGCAATCACCGAGAAGGTCAACCCGATTATCGACCGACTCAAAGAACTCGGCGTCAGCGTCAAGTTCGATGACGACGACAAGCGTCGCCCCGGTTTCAAGTTTGCCGACTACGAACTCAAGGGCGTTCCCGTACGTCTTGCAATCGGTGCCCGCGACATCGAAAATGGCACTGTCGAACTCATGCGTCGTGACACTCTTGAGAAGTCGGAGCATCAGCTTGAAGGCATTGCCGACTACGTCAAGGATTTGCTCGAAGAAATTCAGAGCAATATCTATCAAAAAGCGCTCGCAATGCGCGACAGCCGCATAATCAAAGTCGACTCCTACGAAGAATTTAAGGAGAAGATCGAAGACGGTGGCTTCTTCCTGTGCCACTGGGACGGAACTACCGAAACCGAAGAACGTATCAAGGAAGAGACCAAAGCAACGATCCGCTGCATTCCCCTCGATGCACCCGAAGAAGAAGGCAAATGTATGGTAACCGGTCGCCCGTCAAAGCGCCGCGTAATCATTGCTCGCGCATATTAATTAATATCAGCAACAAGCGTTACAACCGTATATGACACGACTTGCCGTAGTAATGCCATGCTACAATGAGGAGGAAACCCTTCGGAACACCCTCAACGTAGTCCTCAGCCACTTCGATTCGTTGGTGGCTGAGGGGCGTATCGCGCAAGATTCATACATACTGTGCGTCGACGACGGCAGCAAAGACCGTACGTGGGCACTTATCTCCGAGGCTCATGCTTCCGATGCCCGAATCAAAGGCATATCATTGGCTCATAACCGCGGCCAGCAATCGGCACTCGTTGCCGGTATGGAAACTGTCACCGATCGCTGCGACGTTTGCGTGACTATTGATGCCGACTTACAAGATGATCCTGCGGCAATTGCAAAGATGCTGCAAGAGTTTGACAACGGCGCCGAAATCGTATTCGGGCAACGCTCGTCGCGCGACACCGACACATGGATGAAGCGCAATTCGGCTTTGGCATTCTACCGCCTGCAACGCACGCTCGGCATCGAATCAATTGACAACCATGCCGAGTTCCGACTGATGAGCAACCGTGCTTTACACTTGCTTTCACAATATGGCGAAAGCAACTTGTACCTACGTGGTGTAGTTGCACAACTCGGTCTGAAGCAGGCCATCGTCACATATCCGCGGGCAGCCCGCACAGCCGGTACCACAAAGTACTCCTACGCCAAGTTGCTGTCCTTGTCGGTTGACGGCATCACATCGTTTACCGCCAAGCCGATGCGCCTGATATTCAATATCGGACTGCTGCTGTTGGTGGTGGACATCGTCGTGGCTATATGGGCGTTGTTGTCATATCTCAGCGGCAAAGCAGTCACCGGGTGGACATCAATCATCCTTTCGGTGTGGTTCTTAGGCTCATTGATTCTGATAGCGCTCGGCATTGTCGGGGAATATATCGGCAAGATATACATAGAGGTGAAGCATCGACCGCGCTACGCCATACGTGAAAGATTGTTCGACTGACAAACCGTCGCAGTTGCTATGGCCGACACTTCACTTCACATATATACGCCCGACCAATCGAGCCGGTTGCCCCTACCCTACGCCGACCAGGGAATCCAAGCCGGATTCCCGTCGCCTGCACAGGACTACCTCTCGGAGAGCATAGATCTCAACAGTGAACTAATCAAACATCCTGCTGCGACTTTCTACGGGCGTGTCGAAGGAGAATCGATGATTGGTGAGGGCATCGAACCGGGCGATATTCTTGTCATCGACCGCTCGATAGAACCTGCCGACGGTGATTTGGCCGTATGCTGTCTTGACGGTGACTTCACACTGAAGCGCATCTCACTGCGCGAAGGACAAGTATGGCTCATTCCGTCAAACGAATCGTTTGACCCGATACTCGTCACGCCAGAAACACGCTTTGAAGTATGGGGCGTCGTAACGTACACAATCAAGCGCCAGCATCGCCAACGCGGACTGCGAGCGAACAAACACTAACTCTATCATAGTTATGTATGGACTTGTCGACTGCAACAATTTCTTTGTTTCGTGCGAGCGAGTATTCAATCCGGCTCTGCGACGCAAACCTGTGGCCGTGCTGTCCAACAATGACGGCTGCATCGTAGCACTGTCCAACGAAGCGAAAGCGTTAGGTCTGAAACGCGGCGACCCGTATTTTAAGGTAAAACACATCTGCGAGACGTCAGAAGCATTTACTATGTCGGGCAATCATCGACTATACGGAGATATGTCATCGCGTGTGATGGCCACTCTTTCGGCGATGGTGCCGGAAATTGAGATTTACTCGATTGACGAGGCATTTCTGCATCTCGACGGCATCGCATCCGATAAGTTGAATGAAACCGGGCACAACATCGTGCGGCGAGTTTATCGCAACACAGGTATTCCCACATCTTTAGGCATTGCTCCGACAAAGACCTTGGCCAAGGTTGCAGCACACTTTGCCAAACGCTACCCCGGCTACCATGCTGTGTGTATGATTAATGACGAGTCTTCGCGCCGCAAAGCGCTTGAACTCACCGCTATTGGAGAAGTGTGGGGCATAGGACGAAAGTTGCGCCGCAAGTTCGAGAGCCTCGGCATTGCAAATGCGCTGCAATTTGCTGATATGCCTCGCGAAAAAGTGGAGCGCCTGATGAATGTAATCGGCATCCGCACGTGGCGAGAACTCAATGGAGAGCCGTGTATAAACCACGACATCGACACATCGCGCAAGCAGTTGTGCTGCTCTCGCTCGTTCAATACAATGATTTCAGATTTCGACAGTCTGCGTAAATCCATTGTGATATTTGCATCGATTATATCACGCAAACTCCGCGAACAGCGTCTTGCGGCAGTTTCGATCTCAGTATTCATCCACACCAACGCCTATCGCGACGACCTTGAACAATATTTCAATTCGAGCCATCGCAAGCTGGCGGAAGCCACATCCGACACAATTGCAATTACCGAAGCAGCAGTCGATTGCCTCGAAAGCATTTATCGCCAAGGCTACAGCTATAAAAAAGCCGGAATAATGGTTTCGGAGACAATAGACCAATCTGCCGTACGCCGCTCTCTGTTCACTGACGACAACGACCGACAGCGCCGTCGACGACTTATGCAAGTCCTTGACAACGTAAACGCCACATCAGTTGCGCACGACACGCTGCACATTGCGTCGTACGAGCCAATCGACTCATTAGTAAGAGGAGAACATCGCTCGCGCATGTACTCCACCCGACTATCAGATATAATAACCGTAAAAACATCCATAAACGCCTCTACAAATGGACTCTAAAACATTCAACGCCACTATAGCAACATCAATGGGTGAAGATCGGAAGCTGATTGACAAGTTGTCCGAAGCCTTCACCACACTGATGCGCGATGCCGTAAAATCTTCGACATCAATCGCAATACCATCGTTCGGCACATTTGCCACCAACAAAGTCGATGAAGAAATCATAACCGACCGCGTCACCGGACATCGTATGATGCTTCCACCTCAGATAACAGTAGAATTTCAGCCGGCTGCTATGCTGCGCAAAAAACTTGCCGCTAATGAATGAATCAATCAACCTTCCGCGACTTATAACATTGCTGTCGCGCCAAGCCGAGTGCGACCCGGCTGTTGCTCGCCGCTATCTGCACCACTTCTTCTCGATAATCGAAGCCGAGCTGATGCGCGGAGAATCCGTAACCATCGATGGCATAGGATGCTTCGTCCCAACCGATGACACGGCACATCCGGTCAAATTTCTTGCCGACCCTGAATTGGCAGCCATTGCCAACGAACCGTTCTCGGCTTTCGAAGCAATAGAGCTTGCCGACGATGTCACCGAGGACGAACTAAACGAAGCCACCGAACAAGAGGCACATGAACCGACTAAATCAGCGGAGTCGCAAGAGCAGCATGAATCGTCGGACACGTCTGACCGGTCAGACGTGTCCGACCTGTCTGAAACAGCCGAGACCGCCGAAGAAGTTGTCGAAGAAGTTACCGAAGATAGTAATAATGAATTACCTGTCGATGAAGCTTCAAATGAAGAAGAAGCGGCTAAAGCAGAATCAGAAGAAGATAAACAAGTCGATGACAAATCAGAGGATGACAACTCTGATGACAACACCTCGGATGATAACACCTCGAATGACGACAATCTTCAAATCGTAGAACCTGAAACGGATGTCGAAGAAGTCACACAACACGGCTTCTCGTGGCTGGCTCTTATCCTCGGCCTGCTCATCGGTCTTGTCATCGGCGCAGTAGGCGGCTACTTCTACGGCAAGTCTATGGCCGGATATGAAATGCAATTGGAACAATTTGAAAGTTATGCACAGCCGACCGACAGCACAAGCACAGCCGACACGACTGAATATCGTCCGATAGTCGTTGCCACTGACACGGCAACAACTGCTGAGGCTTCAACTAATCAACCTGATGCCGCTGCAAAGAAACCGCAACGGCAAGAGTCACCGGCAACTAAACAACCCGTATACGACACAGTGACAAAGAGCCGCTTCCTCACCACAATGGCAGGCGAGCACTATGGCAACAAAATGTATTGGGTATTCATCTACGAGGCAAATCCATCGCTTGGCAATCCAAATATGATTTCTCCGGGCACACGCATCCTGATTCCCGATAAATCGACCTTCGCAGAATCTACAGAAGCAAAGACGCGCGAGAAGGCACAAGCGCACCTCAATGCACTGTCTCGCAAATACAAACTCTGAGAAAATTTCCCCTGATAAGCAACGCGCCCGATATAGTCAACTATATCAGGCGCGTATTCTATATGATATTTTTTAATTTTCAGATGCGGACTTTCACCACTACATCACCGGTCTTCACAATGTAAATACCGGGAGCAAGGTTGGAAATTGCATCCTGTTGATAACCTGAGCAAACCTTTCGGCCATAGACATCAAACACTTCAACAGCAGAGGTATTATCCAATACGATATCACTCACCGATGCAGCATCTTCTTCGATATTCCCGAAGTCGCTCCAATATGCAGCGGCTTTATATACGCTCTTGCAACCGTTGGGCACATACAGCGTACCTGATTTTATAACTTCCGATTCAAATGTCTGTGCCTCAACCGTGGGCGGAACAGCAGCCCGACAAGTCAATGATTTAAGTTTTGCACAACCTGAGAAGGCATAGTTGCCGATCGATGTAACCTCGCTCGGTATTGTCAACGACCTCAAGTTCTCGCAATTCGAGAAAGCCGACACTCCTATGGATGTTACAGATTCGGGAATATCAAAGGTGGTCAACGAACTGCAATCCGAAAACATATTATCGCAAATCGTAGTAGCCGTTTTCGACAGTGTAATAGACGACAGGCTTGGACAATCATAGAATGCGTCGTCGCCAACTTCAGTCACTGACTCGGGCACCGTGACAGTCGCCAAATTTTCACAATGTGAAAAGGCATTATAACCGATTGTCGTAACAGTATTGGGAATGTCGACCCTTGTGAGATAGTGGCAACACGAAAATGCGTAATCGCCTATGACGGTAATTGTCTTCGGGAATGTTATTGCGGTCTTTGTCAACGGACAACGAACTATGTTTGTTTGATCCTTCGTGTACAGGACACCGTTGATCGAACAGTAAGCCGGATTGTTTGCATCGACATTGATTGCTTCCAAGCGGTCGCAATTTCTGAAGACACGATAGCCTATGGTTGTTACCGAAGCCGGGATATTGATTTCGGTCAAGTTGATGCAGTCGCTGAATGCCTTGTCATCGATATTAGTCACCGTATTCGGAATGACTACCGACGTCAGCTGATCTCCTTCATAAAAGGCATACATTCCTATTGAAGTGACCGTGTATGTCTTCGAGTCGTAAACAACATGCTCTGGAATCACCACGTCACCGCCGTAAGGAGGCAAATCCTGATGGGTTTCATCTGCAGGCTCCGAGACCTCCACCGTTCTATCACTTTCCGACAAGATGTCGTAGTACAAGCCGCCGTATTCAAAATCGAAAGCGGCTACATTGCCTCCTATCGCAGCCAACGCGATAGCCGACACAAATAATTTCTTCATATATATTTACCAATTAATTTGTATGTAATTCTGTGGCAAAATTACTACAAATCTCATTAGGGGGGGGTAAAATATATGAAATTATGTAAATATTTGTAAATTTATAGAAGGATCAGTTCATCACCCTGAATTCCTTCGGGGTGTAGCCTGTCTGCTTCTTAAACATTCTGATAAAGTGCTGCGGATATTGGAAGCCGAGGGTATCTGCCACCTGACTCACTGTCATCTCCGAACCGAGCAATATCTGTTTCGAGCGGTCAATGATCTTCAATTGAATATATTCCTGAGCTGTCTTACCAGTTTCTTTCTTCACCAAGTCACCGAAGTAACTCGGCGAGAGGCATACCTTGTCGGCAAAATATTTTACCGAGGGCAGGCCGAACTGCTGTGTGCGACCGCCGTCGAGATAGTCGCTCAGCTCAAGTTCAAACTTCTGCAACACATTACTGTTGACCTTGGCACGAGTACAGAACTGACGGTCATAGAACCGCATACAGTAGTCGAGCAACAATTCTATTCGTGTGCACAACAAGTTACGACTATGATGGTCGACAGGATGTTCGAGTTCGGATTGGATACCGTCCATACACGACTTGATTATATCCTGCTCCGACTCGGACAGGTGCAAAGCCTCGGTCTGCGAGTAACTGAAGAACGTGTACTGACGGATCTTGTCGCCGAGCGATGTACCGTATATTAAATCTGGATGAAAGAGCAACCCCTGAAAACTGCTCTTGGAATCTGGCGCGACATCGACCAACACTGTCTGCCCGGGAGCGAAACTGACCACGGAGCCTTCCTGATAATCGTACGATTGACGTCCGTAATGTATAGTGCATCCGACTCCATGCTTCAGAAACAATGCATACAGCCCATAGTTAATCTTGGCATGTGTAAACGGACTTTTCACATTAGAGACATTTACCACCGTAACCAACGGATGCTGTATGGGCAATCCATACTGTTCGTTGTATGTCTTAATACTGTCGAGATGAATTATATCGTACATAATTCAAAGCAATTAATTAGCACTGTTATCAATCACGAAAGCGGCGAAGTATGTCGCCATATGCATCAATGCGACGATCGCGAAGGAACGGCCACCAACGACGCACGTTTTCCGAGCGTGCAAGGTCTATGTCTACAACCTTTGCGACCTCTGCGTCATCCGGCGCGCGGAACAACAATTCACCTTGCGGCCCGGCAACAAAACTGTTGCCCCAGAATTGTATTCCGCCCGTGACACCCGACGGATCGGCCTCATACCCCACTCTGTTGACTGTAACTACAGGCAAGCCGTTGGCAACGGCATGGCCGCGCTGCACTGTCATCCAGGCATCGAGTTGACGCGCTTTCTCGTCAGCCGTATCAGAACTTTCCCAACCGATAGCTGTCGGATAAATCAGCAACTCAGCGCCGGCAATAGCCATAAGGCGAGCTGCCTCGGGATACCATTGATCCCAACATACGAGTACGCCGAGGCGACCGACAGATGTATCTATCGGCTGAAAACCTATATCACCGGGAGTGAAATAGAACTTTTCATAATAAGCGGGATCATCGGGAATATGCATCTTGCGGTAGCGTCCGGCTTCCGAACCGTCTTTTTCAAATACAACTGCCGTATTGTGATACAAACCCGGAGCACGGCGCTCGAACAGCGAAGTAACAATGACTACACCAAGCCGCTTGGCAAGAGCCGAATAAAATTCAGTCGTTGCAGAAGGCAAAGCTACCGCTTGATTGAACTCGTCAACATTTTCTGTCTGGCAAAAGTATAAACCGTCGTGCAGTTCTTGGTTCACAATCAATTGTGCACCTTGCTTGGCAAGGTTCTCTGCCGAGGCGGCAATACGAGCCTGATTGTCGGCGCGATCTGCGGTATTATGTTGTTGGATTATACCAACCTTGAGTATTCTGTCTGTCATAGTGTTGGAAGTGCTGCCGGCGGGATTTGCATTGTGGCACAATGCAACGAGCCATGTTGCTTAATCAATGAATTGCAATCAACACGCTCTATCGTGTGATCGGGGAATGCTACTTTAAGCGTCATTTCAGCCAAGAGGTCTTTCTGCGGCTGGCCGTATGAAGGCATCAATATAGCGTCATTCACAACAAGATAATTTGCGTATGTAGCAGGAATGCGATTGCCGTCCTCGTCATAAATCGGGTTGGGCAACGGCAATTCAAGAAGATTGTACGGCTTGCCGCCTACGGTTCTGAAACTTCGCAAGGTCTCAAGCATTTTATCAAGTTCGGCTGTCTGCGAATCGGGTTCGCCGTCACACGATGAGGCTACATAGAGAATTGTATCGTTCGGAGCGATGCGAGCCAATGTGTCGATATGTCCGTCAGTGTCATCGCCCTCCAAAGCGCCGTGATCGAGCCAAAGAATATGATCGGCGCCCAAACGCTGCGACAATTCCCGCTCCACGTATGCACGCATCTGTTCTATCGGCATATTGCGGCCACGCGTCTCCGTAAGCAGGCACGAATCGGTTGTAAGTATCGTACCTCGCCCGTCGCTCTCGATAGAGCCTCCTTCGAGAATGAAATCGTTGCAATCATTATAGTGACCGCAGAGCAGGCCGGCTTCGACCATCCTTGCTGTGACAGCATTGTCGAGATGACACTCAAACTTACCGCCCCAAGCATTAAAGCCGAAGTCATTCAATATCGTATTGCCGGCTGTATCTTCGGCAGTTATAACGCCATAGTCGCGTGTCCACGTATCATTCGTATCCACGTCAAAGAACAGAATCCGATCCTGCTCTATATCTGCGAACCTTTCACGCAGTATGCACGTATCGGGTGCAATAACCACTGCCACGGCGTGTCGCGATATCGCGTGAATAAGGTCGTCGTAGGTCTGCTGCACCTCGCCGAGCATGTAAGCCCAATCGGTATTTTCATGAGGCCATGCAACGATTACACCCCCGACAGCCTCCCATTCTGCGGGCATTCTTATTTTATAGTTATTCATCATAGTCATTGAGAGCGTCCCATACTTCATTGCGATCAGCCATATAGTCGTCGCAGAAATCACGAAATCCGTTCTTCTCCGTACTGCCGACCTGATGGCACCACTGTCTGTACTGTTCGTGAAGTTCGTCATCTTCGGCCACAAGCCGCTTGAACTCCGATTCAGCGATGTCAAGACTATGGTTTTGATTGATTATCTCGATAAAGAAATCAGATATATCATCCATTGGTGTGTAAATCTATAAGAGGTATAAAATTTAAACTAATCAATGTTGCCGCAACAAAGATAATGATTATAGAAGTTTCCTGCAAGCGTAGACAACATAATAAAACAAAAATGCCGTGTCATCGCGACACGGCATTTCGTTGATAGGGAAATATATTAGGGATTTATTCTGCTACAACTTCAAAAGGAACTTCTACAGCCACTTCCTTGTGGAATTGGATAGTAGCGGTGTACTTACCGAGTTCCTTAACGTTGTCCTTGATAACAATGAGCTTGCGGTCTACATTGTGACCAAGTTTTTCGAGTGCTTCGGCGATCTGAATAGCGTTGACCGAACCGAAGATAGTACCGGTAGCGCTTGTCTTTGCACCGATTGTGAGAGCTACGCCTTCGAGAGCTGCGGCAGCTGCTTCTGCTTCAGCCTTGATCTGAGCGAGCTTGTGAGCACGTTGACGCTGATTTTCGGCGAGAACTTTGAGAGCCGAAGGAGTAGCAACAACAGCCTTAAGTGTGGGAATAAGGAAGTTGCGACCGTAGCCGTCTTTTACTTCTACAACGTCGTCCTTGTATCCAAGGCCGCGAACGTCTTCTTTAAGAATAATTTTCATAAGACTATATCCTTGGCTAAGAGTTATTTCATAAGGTCAGTTACATAGGGCAGGAGAGCCAAGTGGCGAGCACGCTTTACGGCCTGAGCCACACGACGCTGGAACTTCAAAGAAGTACCTGTGATACGACGGGGAAGAATCTTACCCTGTTCGTTGAGGAATTTCTTGAGGAATTCGGGATCCTTGTAATCGACATACTTGATACCGGCACGTTTGAAACGGCAATATTTCTTCTTCTTAACGTCCACTGACATGGGAGTCAAGTAACGGATTTCTGATTGAGCTTGTGCCATGTTTTAGTCCTCCTTTGTTTCTGTTTGGGGTTGTTCAACTTTGGCTGCCTTGAGGCTGCGACGCTTTGCTGCATACTCAGCGGCATATTTGTCTTGACGGAATGTGAGGAAGCGAAGAACGCGTTCGTCACGACGGAAAGCGGTTTCCAACTTACGAACGATAGTGGGTTCGCCTTCGAATTCGACAAGAGTGTAAAATCCGGTAGACTTCTTCTGGATAGGATAAGCGAGCTTGCGCATACCCCATTCTTCGGTGTTCACAATGTTGCCACCATTGTCGGTGAGAACTTTGCTGAACTTTTCTACCGCTTCCTTCATCTGAACATCAGACAAAACGGGAGTTAAAATGAAAACGGTTTCGTACTGCATTGTTTTAAAATGAGTGGTTAACTAATAATATATTAATGAGTTAGTGGAGATAGCCCACAAACCGAGTGCAAAGTTACAAATTTATAATCGGTTGGGCAAACTATTTGCCAACTTTATTCCGACTTACCGTCGGTACCGGAGGGCTTATTGCCGTAGTAACGACGTTTTCTTCTGAAATTACGCTTCGGCTTCGATTCGCCGGCATCGGATTGAACCGCATCTGCAGCCGCTTGTTTTGGCTTTGACGATGAGCGACGCGACTTGCCACGAGATGACTTGCCGCGCGATGATTTGTCACGAGACGGCTTGCCGCCATCGTAATCCGGAGTCTTGCCAAACTCGGCCGGTACGACTTCCTTACGGACCTCATAGCCGAGGAATTTTTCTATATAGCGAAACTTCGAGCGTTCTTTATCACTGATAAACGTCACGGCTTTGCCGTCGTTGTTCGCACGTGCCGTGCGGCCGATACGGTGCACATAGTCCTCGGCCTCGCGAGGCACATCGTAGTTGACGACCATCGTGATGTCGTCGATGTCTATACCGCGAGCCACAATATCCGTAGCCACAAGGATGTCTGTGCGTCCGGCACGAAAATCTGAAATCACGGTTTCGCGAACCGACTGGTCGAGATCGGAATGCATTTCGCCGGTCTTCCAACCGGAGCGACGCAATTCGCGGGCAAGTTCTTTAACTTTAAGCTTGGAACCGGCAAAGACTATCACACGCTGCGAATACGTGGTCTTGAACAGATGTTTCAGAATCGGAGTTTTCTGATTTTCATAGCAAACTACTGCCGATTGATCGATTTTCTCTGTCGGCTTCGACACCGCGATTTTCACTTCTACAGGGTCAATCAGAATCGATTGAGCGAGCTGCTGTATCTTAGTCGGCATTGTTGCCGAGAACATCAGTGTCTGACGCTGCTTGGGCAGGCGCGACGCGATCTGCGCAATGTCGTCGTAGAAACCCATGTCGAGCATACGGTCAGCCTCGTCGAGAACGAACATCGACACCTTCGACAGATCTACATAGCCCATTTTCATATGTGCCAGCAGGCGTCCCGGAGTGGCAATCACTATATCTGCGCCGGATTTAAGGCCTTGTTGCTGACGGGCAAAGTCTTTTCCGTCCGTACCTCCGTGGATAGCTACGCTGCTTATCGGAAGGAAATATGAGAATCCTTCGAGTTGTCGATCGATTTGCTGTGCAAGCTCATGTGTCGGAACCATAACCACACAACGAATAGCATCTTCTTCGTGTTCCTCACGGGCCAAGCGATTGATTACCGGAAGAAGGTATGCTGCCGTCTTTCCCGTGCCGGTCTGTGCGCAGGCAATGAGGTCGTGCCCGTCAAGAACGACATTGATTGCTCGCTCCTGAATCGGCGTACACTCGGTGAAATGCATTGCATCAAGTGCATCGAGAACATCATATTCGAGGTCTAACTCGTCAAATCTCATAATCTTGTTTTTAAGTTAATCTTCTTCGTCGTCCAGGTCATCGAAGTCGAAATCCCATCCTTCGTCGGATGCGTACGTATCAGTAAAGCGAGCCAACTCGCGCCCTTCGCGCTTGGTGGGACGTCCAAGTCCTTTGCGACGGTCGACGAAACCCGATATTTTTACAACTTCGAGCAAATCGAGCTGAGCTTGCGGAGTTATATTTTCGAGATAATCGGGCACAAGTTTCGCTCCGAGACGATTTTCCGTAAGCGCTCGCACACGGAATGAATACGTAATCGGCGGCTTGCGCACGTTCACCACATCTCCGACATGTATCATACGTGCCGGCTTCACAGGGTTGGGTTCGTCACCGATAGTTACGCGTCCTTTCTTGCAAGCCTCCGTGGCAATTGTACGCGTCTTGAAGATACGAACAGCCCACAGCCACTTGTCGATTCTTACCTCGGTCTGTGCCATGACTACTTATTATTGTACTTACACATTGCCGATTGCGCCCCGGCGAGAACAAATTCCCGAACAGCATCATCGGCAATCTTTATTCGCTCGGACAACTCGGCCTGCTGCTCGGCGGGAAAATGTCCAAGGACATAATCGACCTGACATCCGCGAGGGAAGTCATTGCCAATACCGAATTTCAGGCGTGCATAACTTTCAGAGCCGAGCATCTGAGCTATATTCTTCAAGCCGTTGTGTCCGGCATCACTGCCGCGAGTTTTGATGCGAATAGCACCAAACGGCAAAGCGATGTCGTCGACAAGGACAAGGATATTTTCGAGTGCAATATTTTCCTTTTGCTGCCAATAGCGCACGGCATTGCCGCTAAGGTTCATATAAGTGGAGGGCTTGAGCAGCACTACCTGCTGATTTTTAAACCGCCCCACTCCCACATCACCGTAACGCTCTGTAGAAAAAGAGATATTGGATGCTTCGGCTAAAGCATCCAATATCATAAATCCTATGTTGTGCCGGGTACCGACGTATTCAGCGCCTATATTACCAAGCCCAACAATCAAGTATTTCATTCAGCAGACGCTTCTGATTACTTGGCGGCGGCAGCTGCGGCGGCACCACGAGCGGCACGTGTGAGCTGTACGGCGCAAACTACTGCGTTCTTTGCGTTCATAAGTTCGAGGTTCTCGAAGTGGAGATCACCTACCTGAAGAGTCTTGCCGAGGCCGAGGTCATCAACGTTGATAACGAGACGCTCGGGAACGTTGGTGTAGAGAGCCTTCACCTTGAGCTTCTTCATAGAGAGCGACAGCTTACCACCGGCCTTAACACCTTCGGCGTGACCTTCGAGTTTAACGGGAACTTCGATTACCACGGGCTTCTTGTCGGTAACTTCGAGAAGATCGATGTGGAGGATAGAATCCTTTACGGGGTGGAACTGAATATCTTTGAGCACAGCTACACGCTTGTCGCCATTGATGTCGAGGTCGATAGCGAAGATGTCGGGAGTGTAGACGAGCTTGCGAACTGCGTCGGCAGATACGGTAAGGTCGGTTGTGATAAGACCCTTGTTGTTACCGATTTCTACGACCTTTTCACCGGCCTTGAGAGCCTTGTTGTAAGGAAGTTCTACGACTTCACCGCCGTTGAGGACAACGGGGATTGCGTTGGTGGCGCGGAGAGCCTTGGTAGCCTTCTTACCGAGTTCGGTACGGGGCTGTGCTGAGAGTGCAAATGTTTTCATTTGTTCAAAATAATGTGTTACTCAAAATTAAGTTCTTTGCTCCTTAATTTCCCATCACACGGGATGCTAAAAAGCGGTGCAAAGGTACGACTTTTTTGCAAGATAAACAATACATTGCATTGAATATCCGAGAAATATCTCAATTTATAGCATCAAACAAGAAAAAAATTACGAGCGACAGCATAGCCGCCACTCGTAATCGTGTCATTTCGATGAGCAAAAGCCCTTACAGGCTCTACTTACTTAACCTTGTCGACGATAGCCTTGAATGCTTCGGGATTGTTAAGAGCGAGGTCAGCGAGGACCTTGCGGTTGATTTCGATACCTGCTTTGTGGAGCAGACCCATCAACTTTGAATAGCTGAGGTCGTGCTGACGAGCTGCAGCGTTGATACGCTGAATCCAAAGGGCACGGAAGTTGCCTTTCTTGTCCTTGCGATCACGGTATGCGTAGGTGAGACCTTTTTCCCAAGTGTTCTTGGCTACGGTCCACACGTTACGGCGGCATCCGAAGTAGCCGCGGGTGAGTTTGAGGATTTTTTTACGACGTGCGCGAGAGGCAACGTGGTTTACTGATCTTGGCATTTTATTGTTGCGTTGTGAATGTCAGCGGCATAAAGGCTCTTAGTTGCTGACCATTCGGTTAATAAAAAGTGATTATAAACTCGCGAATTAAGAAATCTCGAGAAGTGATGTTGAGATAGAATCCTGATTACTTGAGAGCAAGGAGGGCTTTAACGTTACCTTCGTCAACTTTGGCGATGAGAGCGAAGTGATCGAGATTACGTTTCTGCTTCTTAGTCTTTTTAGTCAAGATGTGGCTATGATAAGCATGTTTTCTCTTGATTTTTCCTGACCCGGTAAGAG
Organism: uncultured Bacteroidales bacterium; assembly: GCA_937995285.1. Taxonomy (GTDB): domain Bacteria; phylum Bacteroidota; class Bacteroidia; order Bacteroidales; family Muribaculaceae; genus CAG-873. Next base: position 36,331 of record CALKKU010000013.1, read on the forward strand.
CGAATCTTTTTTTGGCACCGGAATTAGTTTTAATCTTCGGCATTTTGTTTGTTATTAATTGGAGTTATATAATTTTGTGCCAACGCGTGACACGATGTTTGTTTTACTTTTTCTTGGGCGAAATCATTATAATCATTCGCTTGCCTTCGAGGACAGGCATCTGTTCCACTTTGCCGTAATCTTCGAGATCGTTGGCAAATCGAAGGAGGAGAACTTCTCCCTGCTCTTTGAACAGAATCGAACGACCTTTGAAGAACACATAGGCTTTCACCTTGGCGCCTTCCTGCAGGAATCCGACCGCATGTTTCAACTTGAAGTTGTAGTCGTGGTCATCGGTCTGAGGCCCGAAACGGATTTCTTTTACAACGACCTTACTTGCCTTGGCCTTGATTTCCTTAGCCTTCTTCTTCTGCTGATAGAGGTACTTCTGATAATCGAGCACCTTGCACACAGGAGGATCGGCCTGCGCGGAAATCTCAACGAGATCAAGTTCCAGGTCTTCGGCAATCTTACGCGCTTCCTGAATTGAATAGATGCCGGGAGTTACATTATCGCCGACCAATCGAACCTCGCGAGCACGAATATGCTCATTAATATTGTTGGGATCTTTGGCATTGCGGTCGGGTAAGCGACGATCGCGCTGTGCGGGGCGATTTTGGGGACGGGGTCCCGGAGTGAAATTCGGTTTCTTATCCATTCAATTTATTATTGGTTAATCGAGTCATTGACCTCTTTGAGCAGGTACTTGGCTACTTCGTCGACCGTCATCGTACCCTTGTCACCCTCGCCTTGCTTACGAACGGACACCGCACCGGCTTCCTGTTCTTTTTCGCCGACTACGAGCATATAAGGTATACGCTTCAGTTCATTGTCGCGAATCTTGCGGCCGACCTTCTCGTTACGGTCGTCAACTTCCACACGCAAGTCCTGTGCTTCGAGCTGTTCGGCAACTTTGTGCGCATAGTCGTTGAACTTCTCCGAGATAGGCAGAACGACTGCCTGCTCCGGCGTGAGCCACAAGGGGAACTTGCCGGCGGTGTGTTCGAGCAACACAGCCACGAAGCGTTCGAGTGAGCCGAACGGAGCACGGTGAATCATCACGGGACGATGCTTCTGGTTGTCCGAGCCTGTGTATTCGAGCTGGAAACGTTCGGGCAAGTTGTAGTCGACCTGAATGGTACCGAGCTGCCAACGGCGTCCGATAGCATCCTTCACCATAAAGTCGAGTTTCGGACCGTAGAAAGCCGCTTCACCAAGTTCGGTACGAGCATTCAAGCCCTTTTCGGCACAAGCATCGATAATAGCCTGCTCGGCAAGATGCCAATTTTCGTCGCTGCCGATGTATTTTTCTTTGTGAGCCGGGTCGCGAAGCGAAATCTGTGCTTCAAAGTTATCGAATTTGAGAGCCTTGAAGATGTAGAAGATAATGTCCATCACCTTCAGGAACTCAGACTTAATCTGGTCGGGAGCGCAGTAGATGTGAGCGTCATCCTGCGTAAAACCTCTCACACGTGTAAGACCGTGGAGTTCGCCGCTCTGCTCGTAGCGATATACCGTTCCGAACTCGGCAAGGCGCAGAGGCAGGTCGCGGTACGAACGCGGAAGCGCGCGGAAAATCTCACAGTGGTGAGGGCAGTTCATCGGCTTGAGCAAGTACTCTTCACCCTCCTGAGGAGTGTGGATAGGCTGGAACGAATCCTTGCCATACTTTGCGTAGTGACCTGACGTCACATACAAAGCCTTGTTGCCGATATGCGGAGTGATTACCTGGAGGTAACCGTAACGTTTCTGAATCTTGCGGAGGAACTGTTCAAGACGGTCGCGCAATGCAGCACCTTTCGGCAACCACAAAGGAAGACCGGCGCCCACATTCTGAGAGAATGCGAACAATTCCATTTCCTTACCGAGCTTGCGGTGGTCGCGCTTCTTGGCCTCTTCGAGCAAAGCCAAGTAATCGTCGAGCATCTTCTTCTTGGGGAATGTGATACCGTAGACACGAACAAGCTGGTTGCGCTTTTCATCACCACGCCAATAAGCGCCGGCAAGCGATGTAATCTTGACAGCCTTGATGGGAGCGGTATTGGCAATGTGCGGACCGCGGCACAGGTCGGTAAACGAACCCTGTGTATATGTTGTGATATGACCGTCTTCAAGTTCGGAGATAAGTTCACACTTGTATTCTTCACCACGGTCGCCGAAAAGTTTCAATGCGTCGGCCTTTGAAATATCGGCACGAACGATAGGTTCTTTACGACGAGCGAGCTCAAGCATCTTGTCTTCAATTTTCTTGAAGTCGTCAGCAGTTATCTGATTCTGACCCGGGTCGATATCATAGTAGAAACCGTTCTCAATAGCCGGGCCGATACCAAACTTGACACCGGGGAACAATTCCTGCAAGGCCTCAGCCAAGAGGTGAGCCGACGAGTGCCAGAAAGCATGCTTGCCTTCGGGATCGTCCCACTTGAAGAACTTAACGGATGCATCACAATCGATGGGGCGTGTTACATCCCATTCCTGATCATTGACCGATGCAGCAAGCACGTCGTCAGCGAGACGAGGGCTGATCGAACGCGCAATATCGATAGGCGTCACACCATTGTCAAACTCCTTGACGCTGTTATCGGGAAATGTAATTTTAATCATATCTAAACTATTATTAATCAGGGAATTGCGTAAAACAAGGCGCACCTTCCCCGAAATTCAGCCACAAAGTTAGCAAAAAAAACTTGATAATCAATAACATTGCCGATTATTATCTGATGTTTTTTCTGAAAAATATTTTTCAAGAATTGACCCATTGCCGGCGAATCAGAACGGTGTGCTTTCATCCCCGCCCTTAGCGGATATGTCGGCACTGCCGCCCGAGAACGGATCTTCCGCAGCCTTCAACGGAGTATTCGCCGGCGTGGCCGATGAGCGCATCTCGCCGCCCTCGGCAGACTTGCCGTCATCATCCCAGTTCTCAAAGCGCGCGAAAGAAGATCTGAAACGCATTTTGACGTCATCGACCTTACCAGAGCGGTGCTTTGCCACAATAAATTCCGCCAAACCGCGAATGTCATTTCCTTGAGCATCGGTGCCCGAGCGAAGATAATATTCCGGACGGTGGATGAAGCACACCATATCGGCGTCCTGTTCGATGGCTCCCGATTCACGAAGGTCGCTAAGCTGGGGGCGCTTGTTATCCGAACGCGACTCGACAGAGCGGTTCAACTGCGACAAGGCGACAATAGGTATGTTCAACTCCTTCGCAAGCTGCTTGAGCGAACGAGAAATCATACTCACTTCCTGTTCGCGCGAACCGTATTTCATACCCGATGCATTCATCAGCTGCAAGTAGTCGATGATTATAAACTTCACATGCTTCTCACGCACAAGACGGCGAGCCTTGGTTCTGAGTTCAAAGACCGAAAGTGACGGGGTATCATCAATATACAGAGGCGCGCCATAGAGCGCATTAAGGCGTGCGATAGTCTGTTGAAACTCCATATCGGAAAGGTTACCCGATTTAATCTTTGCACCGTCGAGTTCACAGACATTCGAAATGAGACGATTCACCAATTGCAGGTTGCTCATTTCAAGCGAGAATATTGCAACAGGAGTGTTGTAATTGACCGCCATATTCTTGGCCATCGACAACACAAAGGCAGTCTTACCCATGGCAGGACGTGCTGCGATGATGATAAGGTCGGAATTTTGCCACCCGGATGTAAGTGCATCCAGTTCCCGGAAGCCAGACTCAAGGCCGCTAAGGCCGTTATTGAG
>CALKKU010000014.1 GCA_937995285.1 uncultured Bacteroidales bacterium
CTTTTGCGCTGTCGGCTTTCGCCCAGAGCCACGAGACATTCTTGGAAGTTCCTATGAACGGCTCGTTGCGCCAGTTTACCAATAAACTCGCGTCGCAGGGCCTGTCGCTTGTCGAGGCCGATGACGACAATGACGTGTACACCATGTCGGGCAAGTTCCTCGGCTACAGCGATTCGGAATTCTATATCTTCTGCAACGAGAACTCCAAGCAGGTTTACAAGGTGGACGTGTATCTGCCCAAGAGTTCGTCGTGGTCGGCTATCAAGAAACTTTACAAAAAGGTGGTGAACCAATATCGCCAGAACTCATACTTTGATTTTCAGAGAGAAACAGCTGAATTTGAATCGCCTTACTATGAAGGCGACGGCTATGAAACACAGGCCGTGGAAGCCGACAAGGTGAATTATTCGGCAGTGTTCTACACACAGCCCGGCTTTCTCGTAGTGTCTATCTCAAAGTTTATGCAGGTGAAACTGACCTTTATTGACGACCGTAACAATCCGTATAACGACGACAATTCATCGTCGAGCAACAGTACGACAAACAACAGCGGCAACCGCAATGTGGATCTCACCAACAGCACGTCGATGATGTTTATGGGCATACCGATGACCGGCAATATCAACACCTTCGCTCAGCGCCTTGTCAACGAGAAAGGTTGCAGAATCATCAATACGGATACAGAACATGTAATCTCGCTTCGAGGCACATTCACCGGCAAGGATGCCGAATTCTATGTATTCGGCACACCGGTCACCGACCAGGTGTGGAGCGTCGACGTATATCTGCCTGAATTGTCGACATGGAAGGCTATCAAACGCGAGTATCTCAACTATAAGGAACGCTTCGACACGAAGTACTCTCTGAATGCCAATTACGCCGGCTTCGGCGACCCGTACAGCGAAGGCGACGGCAAGGAAGTGGAAGGCGTGAGAGCCGAAAAATGCGCATACTCGAGCTTCTACGACGCTCCCGGCGGCAACATTATGCTCCAGATATCGAAGTATATGCAGGTGCAGATGTCGTATGAAGACGCAGCCAATCTGGCACGTCGCGATGCCGAACGCAACGGCACCGACTTCGACAGCGACGGCGGCGGCATCCGCTCATCCGATTCGGATATATAATCTGAAAAAATCGGATTTTAAAAGATAGCGCAAGCGCCGTTCCTTCAGAGGGACGGCGCTTGTCGTTTCGGCAAAAACGTTAAAAACGGCGGTTTGCTTTGCGCGATTGGAGTATTTATTGTAATTTTGTGTTCCAAACTTTTATTTATTAACAAAAAAACTTTTGCCTATAGCCGCTACCTCTACTCTAATTTTAACTAAATAAGAATAGAAATGCAGACAATGTCACAACTATCCGACGATAAGTTGGTGCAGCAATATTCGGGGGGGAACAATGAAGCCTTCGATGCTCTGTTGGAACGTTACCAAAGTCGTCTGTTGAGTTACATAGTGCAATTGGTCGGCAATCGTCAACTGGCCGAAGATATATTTCAGGAAACGTTTGTCAAGGCGATAGTGACCATTCGCCAAGGCAACTACACCGAAAGCGGCAAGTTCGGCGCATGGCTCTCGCGCATTGCCCGCAACCTTGTCATCGACCATTTCCGTCAGGAACGTGCCGAGCCGACCGTATCGTCGGACAACGGCGAGGTGGACATCCTCAACCGCAAGGAGTTGAGCGACATCACCATTGAGGACGATATAATCGACACGCAGATTCGTCAGGATGTGCGTCGGCTGATTCGTGAACTGCCCGACTTGCAGCGTCAGGTGCTGGTGATGCGTTATTACCGCAACCTGTCGTTCAAGGAGATTGCCGAGAAGACCAATGTCAGCATCAACACGGCGCTCGGACGTATGCGCTACGCCATTCTGAATATGCGGCGTATGGCGCGCGAACGCAACATAGTGCTGTCGCGCTGACGCAGCTGCGGCCTGAAGGCAAAGTGATATATTGACCCGAGAACGAGTATGCTCGATCACATAGGTAAACTGATTACGGAGGTAGCCGACTTTGTGTGCGGCTACCCGTTGTTTATATTGCTTATCGGCGGCGGCCTGTATCTGTTCCTGTCGTCGGGGATGGTGTCGCTCCGTCGGTTGCCTTGGTCGTTGAAAGAATTGCGCCGCAAGAGTGATGCCCGCAACGGCCAGATATCGTCGGTGCAGGCGCTTGCTTCGGTCATCGGCGCTACCGTGGGCTTGGGCAACATAGCCGGCGTGGCCATAGCATTGGTGATGGGTGGCCCGGGCGCTATATTTTGGATGTGGATCAGCGCCATCGTCGGTATGGCTACAAAGTACTATGAGGGCGTGCTTGCCATTATGTACAAAGGCAAAGATGATATGGGCAATCCGCAGGGCGGTCCGATGCACATAATCACCAAGGGCCTCGGCGAGAAGTGGCGTCCTATGGCACGGTTCTTTGCTTTTGCAGGCCTCTTCGGCACGCTGTGCATAATGAATGCCAATCAGCTCACCGAGGCGTTTATGACCACCTTCTCCACGCCGTCGGGCATCGAGAGCAGTGCTTTGCTGTCATCGGTGGGCGGTCTGCTCGGACTCGACAATCTGCTCGCCTGCCGTCTGCTTATCGGCATCGGCATCGCGGCATTGGTATCGACTGTGATATTGGGCGGCATTCACCGCATAGCCCGCGTGGCATCGGTGATAGTGCCGTTTATGGTGAGCGCCTACTTTGTTATGGTGCTGTATATAATTGTCACACACCTCGGCGCTGTGCCGGGCGTGTTCGCCGACATAATCACATCGGCTTTCGACCTGCGTGCAGGATTCGGCGCATTGGCCGGGGTGGCAATCATAGGCGCCCGACGTGCGGCGCTGGTCAACGATGCCGGTATCGGTACGGCTTCGATAATGCACGGTGCGTCGCGCAACAACAAGCCCGTGCGAGAGGGCCTCATAGCGATGCTCGGCCCGGCAGTGGATTCGGGCTTCGTGTGCACGCTCACCGCTATTGCCATACTGCTCTGCACGCCCGACCTGTCGTCGGCCGGCGGCATCAAGGGCCTGGAAGTGGCTATGGCGGCATTCGGCGCCGGTATTCCCTACGGACAGTATCTGCTGATGTTCATCGTTGCGTGCTTCGCGTTCTCTTCGATGTTCTCCTACTCGGTGTACGGCACAACGTGCGCGTCGTACCTTTTCGGCAGCCGTCGCTCGCGCATATATCCCTACTTCTTCCTGCTGACGATGATAGTCTTTGCCGTAGTGCCGCTTGAGGCGGCGGTGGGTATGTGCGACCTGTTCTATGCGCTGATGGCATTGCCTACGATGACGGCGATACTGTTGCTGAGCGGCCGCGTGCGCCGTGCGACGAAGGAGTATTTCGCTTCGGCCGACAATAATAACGAATAAAATTTACGAGATATGCTCGGATATATAACTTGGAACGTTTCGCCCGAAATATTTACATGGCCGGTGACAGTGCGCTGGTACGGGCTGATGTTCGCCATCGGCTTTTGGCTCGGGTACAATATAGTGTCGAATATGTATAAGCGCGAAGGCGCTCCCGAATCGTGGATGGGGCTGCTCTTGCTGTGGGTAGCCGCCGGTACGGTAATCGGTGCCCGCCTCGGCCATGTGTTCTTCTACGAATGGGACTATTATTCGCAGCATCCGATCGAGATACTGTACACGTGGAAAGGCGGCTTGGCAAGCCATGGCGGTGCCATTGGTGTCATTGTGGCTGTACTGTGCTACTCATATTTCACCACGAAGCGCAGCCCGCTGTGGACATTCGACCGCCTTGTGGTGGCCATAGCGCTCGTCGGGGCTATGATACGCTTCGGCAACTTGATGAATTCGGAAATCTTCGGACATGCAACCACATTGCCCTGGGGCTTTATGTTCGTGCGCTCGTATGAGTGGCACAAGCTATACTTCGGACAGGCATGCCACCCGACGCAAATCTATGAATCGCTGTGCTACCTGGCTCTGTTCGGTCTGTTGATGTGGATGTACTGGCGTCGGAACTGCGGCGAACGTCCGGGCCTTATCTTCGGCACGTTCCTCGTGGGCACGTTCCTGTCGCGCTTCTTCATCGAATTTATAAAGAATGACCAAGAGGCTTTTGAAGCCGATATGGTGCTGAATATGGGCCAGTTGCTGAGCATTCCCTTCGTGCTTGCAGGCGTATTCCTCATTGTCAGAGCGTTGATGAGCCCTCGCAAGGCGATTGCCTATCCGGGGCACTTCGCCGATGAGAAGAAGCAATGAAGTATTCTGAATTTATAGCAAGGCTGAAGCCGTGGATGCTGCCGATAGCGATGCTTTGCGGCGTGTTGCTGCATAGCGTTATTGATGCGTTGCAGTTCATAGCGCCGTACCTTATCTTCACGATGCTGTTCATCACGTTCTGTCGCATACGCCCGTCGGAATTCAGGGTGGGGCGGTTGACGTGGTCGGTGGTCGGCGTACAGATTCTCGGAGGTATAGCGATATACTACGCCCTGCGACTGCTGCTTGGTGAAGATGTGGCTCAGGGCGCTATGATATGTGTGCTATGCCCTACGGCTACGGCTGCTCCCGTCATCACCGCGATGCTTGGCGGCAGCATAGCCGTATTGGTATCTATATCGGTGTTGAGCAACCTTGGCGTGGCCATAGTCGGCCCGGCGTTCTTTGCGTTGATTGATACCGGTGCGGGCGCACACTACACGTTTATTCAGTCGTTCGGCATTATATTGGCCAAAGTAGGCCCGATGATATTGGCGCCGATGGCGGCTGCGATGCTGTTGCTGCGCTTTTGGCCCAAGGCACACGCTACTGTGGCCGGTCGTCAGTCGTGGTCGTTCTACATCTGGGCGCTGTCGCTTATCATTGTTGTCGGGAGAGCCGTGTCATTCGCTATGGCCGAACCGGCTGATCGTATTCCCGAAATGATACTACTTGCCGCAGTGGCCGGGGTGGTGTGCGGAGCGCAGTTCTACGTTGGGCGACGTCTCGGAGCACGCTACGGCGACCGCATAGCGGGTGCGCAAGGCCTCGGACAGAAGAACACGGTGCTTGCCGTATGGATGGCCGTGACGTATCTCAATCCGATAGCGTCGATAGCGCCGGCGGCCTACATAGCGTGGCAGAACACGCTCAATTCTCTTCAGATTTATTATAAGACAAGAAAGGGTAAATAGCGATGGATAGCATGTTTGACAAGCTGATGGGTTTGTCGCTCTTCAAGGGCGTGAGTCGCGAACGGATGGCAAAGACTGTCGGCGAATGCAAGTTCCATTTTCTCAAATACGCTCCCGGTGCGGTGATATTCAAGGCCGGCGAGCAGTGCCGCGACATCACATTCGTGCTTTCGGGCAATGTACGTATCGAAATATCAATGCCCGAAGGCCGATTTGCCTTGCGGCAGTCGATCGGTGCGGGTCAGGCTGTGTCGCCCGAATTTCTATTCGGTCGTATCACTACATATCCGGGCGATGTGACGGCAATCGATCAAGTGTCGATGCTGCGTGTGGCCAAGTGTGAATATATGCGTATCTTAGCGAGCGATCCGATTTTCCTGTACAACTACGCCAACCTGATGTCGATGAACGCTCAGAAGGCTGTGGAAGGTGTAAAGGCTATATCAAACGGCGATATTGACCGTCGCATTGCGCTGTGGATAAATGCGCTGACGCAGCCGCGCAGCTTCGATATAGAACTGAGTTGCGAGCAGGGCGATATGGCCACATTGTTCGGAGTGCAGCCCGAGGCTATTCGCAGCGCACTCGAGGCGATGAACGAGGCCGGTTTGGTCGATTTCACGCCGCAAGCAATCCGTGTAAAAGACCGCAAGGGGCTGATGTCGCTTCTTCACGACAACGACCCCGAATTGGCGGAATAGTTGTAAATTACACCGTTTTGCGATAGAATGATGTCTTGAGGGTGTCGACGACATTGATGATGTAGTCGCCGGTGCGTTCGAGGTCGCTGATGATATCCATGAAGTAGATACCTGCCTGGTACTCGTACTTGCCCTGATTGATGTTTTCGATGTTGGTGGAGCGGAACGAGTTGCGCAAGTTGTTGATTTCGCGTTCTTTGTTGTAGGATGCGATGAGCGGGCGTTCTTCCACGTTTTCGAGATCTTTGAGTTCATCGAGCATAAGGTTCATAGCCTCTTGCAGGTAATTGTACATGGTGTCGATGTCGTTGTAGATCTCGTCGCTGAACTGAGCGTTGCTTTCGATCTTGCGCAAGAGTATCTTGCCGATGCCGAAGCAGCAGTCGGCAATACTTTCTATTTCGCCGATAATGCCGAGCATGGCGGCGATGTGGTGCTTGCCTTCGTTGGAGAGGCGACCTTCGGCGCATCGGTTGAGGTAGTGGGCTATCTCAAGTTCCATGCGGTCGCTGATATCCTCATACTTTTCGAGGCGCGAATAGAGTTTTGTAAATTCCTCGCTCTTTTCGCGGGTGTGTATCAGTTCGTGAGCCATAGAAATCATGCGGTTGACGCGCTCGGCATAGACGCTGATTTCCTTCTCGGCCTGAGCAATGTTGAGTTCGGAGGCGTTGAGAATACCGCGCGATATGAATTTGAGTGTAAATTCGTCGTCGTCGCGCTTCTTCGACGGTACAATCCATTCCACCATCTTAACGTAGACATTTGTGAGCCATATCATTATGCACACGTTGACGATGTTGAACGTGGTGTGGAATATCGACAGGCCGAATGACACGCTGTTCTGCATGGCGCTCACCTGGGCGAGTGTGCTGTGCGTAGTCGGCAGGGTGTTGTCGAACAGGTGGTCATAGATTTCGGGAGCCGTGCTCTGGAGCGAATTGACGAAGCCGTAGAGTGCGTCGGGATTGCCCTGTCCGATGAGTTCGGTGAGCCAGGCGTTGAAGTGGGCGAACGGCACGAAGATGCACAGGCACCACACGGTGCCGAGGGCATTGAACAGCAGATGGCCGAATGCAGTGCGCTTTGCGGCTACGTTGCCGCTCATGGCGGCGAGAATCGGGGTGATGGTGGTGCCGATGTTGGAGCCGAGAATCACGGCGCAGGCGAGTTCAAAGGTTATCCAGCCCTTTGAACACATAATCAGCACTATGGCAAACGTCGCTGCCGACGACTGAATGACAGCGGTGACAACGACGCCTACAAGCATAAATATCATAATCGACCACAGACCCATCGACGCATAATTGCGCAGGGCCTCGAACAGTTCGGGATTGCTCTGAAGATCAGGGACATAGTCGTTGATCATATTCAGACCCATGAACAGCAGGGCGAAGCCTATGAGAAATTCGCCGATGCTCTTGGTCTTGCTTTTGTTGGTGAACAGCAGTACGACGGCGAGGCCTATCAGTGGCAGCACGACGACTGATATATCGACTTTGAACCCGAACAGGGCTATGATCCATGCCGTGAACGTGGTACCGACGTTGGCACCGAATATGACGGCCATAGATTGTGCCAGGGTCATAAGGCCGGCGTTGACGAAGCTGACGACCATCACGGTCGACGCCGATGAACTTTGGATGAGGGCTGTAATGGCACACCCGGTGAGAAGCCCGGTGAACCGATTGCGGGTCATTGCCGACAGGATGTTGCGCAGACGGTCGCCCGCCGCTTTCTGGAGGCCTTCACTCATCACTTTCATGCCGTATAGGAACAGACCTACGGCGCCGAGGAGGCCAAGGAAGTCGAATAGACTGTAGTTCATTATGTCGTTTTTGTGGCCGGGCCTACAGTGGCACAGCGTTACAAAGTTACAACACATATTTTAATTATGCGGTAAAACGCATAAGATTTTTACACATTTATTTAATGAAAATGTAACATTTTTATAAAGAGATGGCTGCCGTAGTAATTTGTGCCCCGTGGTATTTGCGCATGAGGTATTGCTCATTTCCC
>CALKKU010000015.1 GCA_937995285.1 uncultured Bacteroidales bacterium
ACCTTGATATGGGCGATTATCCCGACCTCGTGCCGCCGCTTGCCGTCGTGGGCTGTATGCTCAACATTCCTTTCCACTTCACTCGTGTCGGCAACCTGCGCATCAAGGAGAGCGACCGCATAGCCGCCCTGCAGACAGAGTTGCGCAAATGCGGTTGGATTCTTGCCGCCGATGCCGATTCGCTCGAATGGGACGGCAACACCGTGCCGGTGGCCGAAATGCCCGTGCTGTCGCCCCACGACGACCACCGTCTCGCAATGGCATTCGCCGCAATAGCCGTATGGGCACCCGGCATTGTCATCGCCGATGTCGACGTGGTAGCCAAGTCCTATCCCGGATTTTGGGACGACCTGCGCGATGCCGGCTTCACTCTCCAAGAACAACAATGTTAATAGCCCTATATCTCGTAATCGCACTGCTGGTAGTCGGCGTAGCCCTGTGGCTGCACGAGCAAAATTACCGCCGCAGCCACCCGGCCGCCTCGGAATCGTCAGACAGGTCAGACCCGTCCGACAAGTCCGACGCAAGCGGCGGCAATGCCGCCGCTGCTGCCGCCGACAGCGAATGCTGCGGCTTGCATATCACCTGCGAGCGCGATTCGCTGCTTGCCTCAGTGTCCGAAACCATCGACTACTACGACGATGAAGACCTCGACAAGTACCGGGGGCGCGCGGCCGACAGTTACGACGATGCCGAGATAGAGCAATTTCGCGACGTGCTGCTGACCCTGCTGCCACAGGACATCGCCGGATGGGCGCGTTCCATCCAACTGCGCGGCATCGAGTTGCCGGCTATCGTCCGCGAAGAACTCCTTATGATAGTGGCCGAAGAGCGCCGCAAAGCCGCCTCATCACCACAATAAAACGATAACAACCGCTATGCTCGAACTGCTCGATTACACATTCTTCACCTACGCCGTCATCGGCGTGGTGCTGCTCAGCGTGTGCGCCGCCATCATCGGCACATACATCATCACACGCCGATTGGTGGCAATATCGGGCGGTATCACCCACGCATGCTTCGGCGGCCTCGGCCTCGGCTACTTCCTCGGGCTCAACCCCATAATGATGGCTGCCGCCTTTGCCGTCAGCTCCTCTGTCGCCGTAGAGTGGATGTCGAGCCGCTTCCGCTTGCGCGAAGATTCGGCCATCGCCGTGGTGTGGGCGCTCGGCATGGCTGTCGGCGTGCTGTTCGTGTTCCTGACCCCCGGCTACGTGCCCGAACTCAATTCATTTCTCTTCGGCAGCATCCTCACCATCACACCGGCCGATCTGTGGGCATTTGCCGCCTACACCGCCGCGCTGATAGGCTTCTTCGCCTGGCGCAACCGCGACATCATCGCTTGCGCGTTCGACCGCGACTTTGCTCACGTCTGCGGCCGTCCCGTGCGTTTCATCACCTACACCATGACCGTCTTCGTGGCCGTCGGCATAGTGCTCACCATCCGTCTCGTGGGCGTGATGATGCTCATGTCGATGCTGTCGCTGCCGATGATGACCGCCGAAGTGTTCTGCAATCGCTACCGCCCGATGATGTACGCCGCCTGCGGCATATCGCTTGTCGGCTCGCTCGTCGGACTCTTCATAGGCGCCTACGTTGACGTACCTTGCTCGGCAATAATCGTGCTGCTGATGGCCGCCGTATTCATCATCGCCAAAGTCGTCGACGCCCTCCGCATAGCCTCTCCCCGCCGATCATGAACTACACTTCGATACTCGATATATACCACGCCGATGCCTGCCTCGTGTTTATGCTCACAGGTGTCATCTGCGGCATCATCCGCTGGGCACACATGTGCCGTCCCTACGACAAAGAATGGCACTACTTCTATCCCGCACGCAACCTGGCCGGATTCTTCTTCTCGGCTATCGCCATGCAATTGCCCTACTTCCTCTGCCCGGCCGCCCCGGGCGCGTGGAATTTCATCCGCATCTTCGGCATCATCTACTACCCGGTGTGCTACTCGGCTCTGTTCCTGCGCTACTTCCGCTGGCAGCGACTGACCGGCACGCGCGACATCGTGTTCATGTGGCTGCCGGTAGCCTTGCTGTTCGCGGCATCCCTGTCGTCGCTGTTCGGATTCGACCGATGGCTCGAAAGCCCCGTTACTCTCTATGTTGCCGCCGCCTTTGGCTTCGCCTTGGCCGTCCGCCACATCTTCGTGTCGCTGTGGCTCAAGCGCACCATCGATGAATACCACCGGCAGAACTTCGCCAGTGAAAGCGACTTCCCCTACACATTCGCCACCAGCGTGGTGTGGCTGCCCGTCATATGGATTGTCTTCATGTGGACAATCTTCCTTGCCGACAGCCGCAACGTCAAAGCCGCATTCGACCTCGTCCTGACACTGTGGATGGTCGTCTTCCTCTGCCAGATACTGCATCCGCAACGTATGCTTCGGCCGGCCGACGTCGAAGACCGACTCGACCGCATCGAAGCCGAAGAGCAGAAAATCGCCGCCGAGACCGTCGACTCTGCCAAAGAAGCAGCCGCCGAAGTTGCAATGGCCGATACCGCTGCCGCTCCGACTGCCGCCGTGTGCAGCGACGAAGTGAAGCAAATGGTGCTCGACATCATCCTGCGCCGCTATCGCGAACAGCACCTCACCAAGAGCGACGTACTCGCCGAAGTCGACCGTGGCAAGATGGCCGCAGCCAGCCGATTCATAGCCTCCGTAGGCTATTACAACCTCGTCAACATGTTCCGCCTCGAACACGCCCGCCAGTACGCAGCTCTGCATCCCAACATCAAACAGAGCGAAGTGGCCCTCGTAGCCGGCTTCGTGTCAGGCTCCTGCTTCAGCAAAGCCAAGCGCAGCGTCCCCATCATCAACCCCGACCTCGTCAAAGCCCTCAAAATCTCCCCAGAAGAGTAAAATTTAAACAATAAATATACAAAAACTACGTTTTAACTTATACTTAGTATACCTTTAAACACAAAAAATGGTCGCATTGCCAGATTGATGGTAAATTTTATTCTTGCACGCCACAAATGGCCTATGATTGTTGTCAGGAGTAGAAACAAAAATGAATATCTCGAAGCTCTGCATCAATCAGATATTATTGTTGGTAATGCCCCAAGCGACGGAGCTCACGCATCGCTTAAACAGATTCGGCATTTTCTCCGATACTTCAAAGCATTGGTGGCTTCAGAAATTAAGTACAATATAGAGTTCGCGAAAGAGACCTCTGCAAATGTATGGTGGTACGACGGACAAAAGGTTGTATTTCGCAGTGCATCATCAAACTTAATTTTAAAGGCAATCGCAGAAAATCCCGACATTACGATAGAACAAATCAGCGCCAACGTTGGCATAACCCAACTTGCCGTCAAGAAACAACTCAAAGGTATGATTGAAAAAGGGTATATTCAACGGCGCGACAAGGACAAGAGTTGGTACGTATTTGCCTCACCGGCAATATAGACAGCAACCGCGTTATTCCTCGAACAGTGAGTAATTTATGAAGTCGTTGAGGGGCTTGAACACGTGCGACATTGCTGCGGCTCGCTCGGGCCATTCGGAGTCGTCGAAGAACACTTCGTCAAGCTGAATCTTGCGGCCGTAGTCGATCAATCTCAGCAACTCGGCCTGCGGATGATCCTTCGGCCAACCTTTCGGAATAGTTTTGAGTCGACGGCCCTCCCACTCGGGGCACAGGGCCTTGAGTTCCGGATTGTTGATGATTTCCTCAAACTCCTCGATATTGTCAACAATCGCCTGTCGCAATTTTCGCAACATCGGCGACTCGGGCGACCACAAGCCGCCATAGAGACACGTGTTGTCGGGCGTCAAC
>CALKKU010000016.1 GCA_937995285.1 uncultured Bacteroidales bacterium
GGTATGCGAAGACCTGACTTTAGGATAAAACAAGATACAATCCTCACACCTTTTTCATATTCAATCGTAACCGTTCCATTGAGGATTGAGGGACATGTTACAAGAAATGAAAGGATTATTGCCATTAATGAACTTGGAATCTTTACCAGCAGATGCAAGAGCATTGCTTTATTACCATATTAGCAGCACAGAGCAAGAATTGACAGGCAAAGTCAGCGAAGATATGAATATTCCCTATGTTAAATTTAGGGAGCAGACATTTTCTAAACTTGCAGTTGTTGGACTTGGGGCTGTAATAAACAAATTCGGTGGCTTCTATCGGTTAAGTGATACAGAATATTGCCTTACAGCAATATATAAATCGATAAAAGGCAACAACCAGAGAGCTATGGTTAGACATCTCTTGTGGAAATTCATGGACGAGTTGGAGTTTGACATGCATGTAGACACAGATTGGGCATACAACTATAAGTGGAACTTAGTGAATAGAATCATTAAAGACAAACTCTTTGGATAATTCCAATTAGGACATAATGAATATCTTTAAGAAATATAAATTGGCACAGCAGATAGATGAGAAAGCAGAAATGCTTGCATCTTATCAAACGAGAATAGAAAGATTTTATAAAGAGAATCTTATCTGTGCTACTTGGGTATATCATTTGAGTGATAAAGAACTGCAAGCAATCGGACTGAAAAAGCCCTGGGAATGCTCATATCTACATCTATGGGGAGATCCAAATCCACTTAATCATAATTTCGATAAATTTATGTATAAAAAGATATATTGGGGCTTATCACCGGAAAAAATGAAAGAAGCAAAAGAAGCCGATGACGAATACAGCAGAACAATTTCTGTCGCTTGGAATTGGGCTAAAACAATAGGCGCACGAAAGGTTCTAATTTTCAAACGGAATACCGAAAACCAATATATGTCAATGGTGCATGAATTTGCCAATGAGATAATTGAATTTGTCCAACTGAATAAGGCTGTTTATGGACAACTAAAAGATGGTCATTGGGAATGGCTTGTTCGTTTTGCACAAAATAAAATGGATGAATTACAAAATACAAGTTACATAATAGAACGAGATAAATAATTATGTGGTGGAATCGAATTATTGAGTGGTTCTCTTCTCAAAAAGAACGCAAACAAATTCTTCAAGAGTTTAATAAAAGTGCAAAAGAAGCTTTCATTAATGATATTGTTCCTGTGTATTTGAAAGCAGAACAATCTCGTGGAAATAACGCATATAAGCACCAATTCTCCAATTTCTTTTTTCATGGATTCAGAATAAAAACACTTTCTGGCAGACACCTCACTACTGAAGAAATAACATATTTAGGTGCATTGATTATCTCTAATACAATGCTAACTCGCAGATTGGTAACCGCAGGATTTGACACAATCGAAATAACAAATAACAGTGGAATCGTAATTAAAGATTGGCAACTGACGGCATTAATGGAATTGACTTAATGAATATGACGAGAATTAACCATCAACATTAAAATGATTGAGTTACCTCGAAATATAATTCATAAATCCATTCAGATAAAAACAATAAGTTTGAACAATGAAGATAACTTTTCCTAAGCATAGGTTTTGGCGAGTATTGGTTATTGCCGGTTTGTCTATAATCGCTATTTACATATTATTGGTTCTGACATTCGGTCTTATGGCTATTTATAAAGAATCACATTTGGGAAACCGTTATCCTATAAGTGAAAAACTTGGCTATTACAGAAGTTCAAGAGGCGGCTACATCTATGATCTTGCCACTAATGAGATACTGATACCCTCTGTTGATTGGGTTGTTGAGCCAAAAGGAAATGACAGTATAGGACTATTTCATTGGGGGAACAAGCGAGGATATTTCAATGCCAATAGTGGAGAGATTATCGCTCAACCTCAATATGAAGCCGCTTGGATATTCAGAAGCGGGGTAGGAGGTGTTGCAAAGAATGATAGCGTCTTTTTTATAGGATTAGACGGAAAACCTATCAATGACAAGAAATTCCCGCGAATCAAAGGCGAGGATTATATTTACAATGGGGATTACTGCATAATGAAAGTTGGCGGTAAATACGGAGCAATAAATAAAGCAGGCGAATGGGTAATAGAGCCTGAATGGGACTATGCCCAAACTGCGCCTAACGGTTTACTGACAGCATGGCAAAATGGTCGGGCCGTTACGGTCTATGACAAAGACAGCATTATGCCGTTCCCAAATAGAATAGAAATAGTTGGAGATACAATTTACTCACATTCGGATTCCCTACGAATTTACATACGCCATCCGGAACTGGAAAGAGAGATTATAGAATCCTATCTGAGTCAAAAGTGAAGAATAGAATGGAGATTGAAAGCATTTTAGAACGAATTGAAAACGACACCTTTTTATTATGGAGTGTTGATTATATGGGATTCTCGCAAGGGTTTATGAAAAATGGGATAAGTTATACCATTGATGAATCTGAAAACGGGGATTTTCTCATAGGACGCTTCAAGAATGGAAAATCTCAACAATGGATATTTAGGGCAGATGCACTATTATCAGAAATTGAACAAAGAATATACTCAGAAAAGATAGATTAAAGGTGTATTTTTCAAGGATTTTTCTTTTTTATTTTTATAAATGGCAAAGCCTAACTTTGAGCAAACAAATCAAAGTTAGGCTTTGTCGTATATTTCTATGTTTATATCGCGCCGACGGCGGTTATTTCTTCAGGCGGACTTCATAGAGGTCGCTGCGGCGGTCTTTCAGGTTTTTCACGCTGCCGTAGGTGTGCAGGTGGTTGAGGCGGTCGAGATCCACGTCGCTCACGAGAATCATCTCGGTGTTGGGCGTTGCTTCGGCACGAGTGCCGTCGGTGGGGAACTCGAAGTCGCACGGCGTGAACACACCTGACTGAGCGTACTGTATGTCCATATTGTGAACCCTCGGCAGGTTGCCGACACTGCCGGCAATCACAACGAAGCATTCATTTTCTATGGCACGCGCGTGCGCGCATACCTTCACGCGAGAGTAGGCATTCTGAGTGTCGGTCAGGAACGGCACGAACAGTATCTGCATGCCTTCGGCGGCCATCAGGCGCGACAACTCGGGAAATTCCACATCGTAGCATATCAGGATGCCGATGCGGGCGCAGTCAGTCTCGAATGTCTGAATCTTGCTGCCGCCGCAGAGTCCCCAACTCTTTATCTCGTCGGGCGTCACGTGAATCTTTTCGTACGATTCGTACGAGCCGTCGCGACGGCACAGGAAGCCCACGTTGTACAGTCGGCCGTCTTCCTTCAGATGAGGCATCGAGCCGGTGATGATATTGATATTGTAACTGATGGCGAGTTTCACGAAGCGGTCGCGAATTTCGTCGGTGTACTGAGCCAGTCCTCGTATGGCCTCCGATTCGCTGTCGTCGTTGAAACGAGCCATCAGCGGGGCGTTGAAGTATTCCGGGAACAGTACGAAGTCGCTTTGGTAGCCCGATACGGCATCGACGAAAAATTCCACTTGCTCGAACAGGTCGTCGATAGTGCGGTATGAGCGCATCTGCCACTGCACCAGTCCGACGCGTACCGAGGTCTTCTTGCTCACCACGTCCTGCGACGGTGCTTGGTAGTAGATGTTGTCCCACTGCAGCAGGCAGGCGTAGTGCTTCGATTCCTCGTCGTTGGGCAGATAGTTGCGCATCACTTTGCGTACGTGGAAGTCGTTGGACAGTTGGAACGTCAGCACAGGGTCGAAGATTTCCTTCTGTCGCACCTTGTTAATATATTCCTTCGGACGCAGTTTGTCAGAGTATTTATGATAGTTCGGGATGCGTCCGCCAAACATTATCGCCTTTAGGTTGAGCGACTCGCACAGGTCCTTGCGGTATTCGTACATACGGCGTGCGAGGCGCAGACCTCTATACTGCGGGTGAATAAACACTTCTATGCCGTAAAGAATGTTGCCGTTAGGATTGTGTGTGCTGAACGTTTCGTTGCCCGTCACCTGCGCATATGTGTGGTCGTTCTTCACCAAGTTGTAGTCGACGATCAGCGACAGGGCACATCCCACAATCTTGTCGTCGACAACAGTTACTATCTGACCCTCGGGAAAAATATCAATCAGCTTCCTGATCTGTTCGCGCGTCCAAAACACATCGCTGCCGTCGGCATATACGCGAGTGAACGACTGCGACAACTGTTCGTAATCCTCCATTTGGAGATTGCGAATCAACACCTTGTTGATTTTAATAGAATCTTCCATAATCGCCGCGAAATTACGGCGAATTTCAGACCTATACAAATTTTTTTATGTAACTTTGCTTAAACTTAGGCGTGCAATATTTGTCTAACGAGTAAATTTATATAGTAAACGTGTTATTTATACAAGCGTATTAATAGAAAACGTAAATAATCAACATAAAGCCCATCATCATGAAACTTCAACGCCTCTCCTTAATGTCGATGCTCGTGTCGGTGGCTCTTGCCGCTTCGGCCGGCTCCGCTTCGGGGTCGTGGGACGATGACGACGACATCTACTACAATCCTTCAAAGGATACGTCGCGGCAGTCGACGCCCGCCACAACATATCAGCAGGCTGCTCAGCGTGCGGCTTCCAATTATGTGCCCAACACGGTGGTCAACTATCCGTCGGCCGACACTTATCAGTCTACGGTCGGCACGGGCCTGAATATGGACGTCGACGCCTACAACCGTCGCGGCCAGTTCCTTGTGCAAGACAGCGTTGCAGCCGTGCCTCAGTCGACAGCCGATAGCGACGATTCATTCGCTTGCACACGCCGCATCGAGCGCTTCTACAACAGCGACATCGTCAATGCCTCGGGCGACAGCCAATTGATCGACTACTACTATGCCGAGCCTGCCACGACCACAAGCGTCAATGTCTACGTCGTGGATCCCTGGGCCTACACATATAGCCCGTGGACCTACTCGTACTACAACAATCCCTGGTACTGGTCATCGTCGTTCTACTGGAACACTTGGGGCTGGACATGGGGCGTCTACGATCCCTGGTACAGTTGGAGTTGGGGCTGGGGGCCCGGCTACTACGACTGGGGTTGGGGATGGCCGCACCATCACCACCACTATCCCGACTACCACCCCGGTGGTTGGGGACACGACTACGGACATTGGAGTTCGTCGCCCGGGGCATCGCGCCCGCACGCTTCGACAAGCGGCAACGGCGGAGCAGTCACATCCAATCGCCGTCCCGGTGCCATCAGCGCAGGTGCATCGTCGTTCAATCGCCCCGGAAATATGGGGCAGTCGACGGGCAACCGTCGCGGCAACACGACGAACGGCACACGTCCGGTAACGAATTTCAACAACAATTTCAACGGCAGCGGCAATTTCAACAACGGTTCGGGCAACTCCGTGAATATGAACCGCGGCCGTGGAAACTCCGGCAGCAGCAACAACCGCAGCTCGAACTACAACAACACGAACAACCGTCGCAGCAACTCAAACTCATATAATTACAATAACTCCAACTCCAATTCGTCGCGCGGCCGCAGTTCGAGCGGTTCGAGCTTCAGCGGAGGCGGACGATCCACCCACGGCGGCGGTGGTGGCGGCAGCCACAGCGGCGGAGGCGGCGGAGGTCGCGGACGCAGATAAGCCGTAAACAACAGTTCTGAAAAAAATTATTCACAATGAAGAAATCACTTATATTACTTGCAGCTACGGCTCTGCCTGCTGCTATGATGGCGCAAAGTGCGGTCGACGCCTACAACCTGTCGCAGACCGAACTGCGCGGCACAGCTCGCTTCATGTCGATGGGCGGTGCATTCACCGCTCTCGGCGGCGACCTCTCCACGCTCAATCAGAATCCCGCCGGTATCGGCGTGTATCGCCGCAGCGAAATCGGCGCCACGCTCGATATATCACCGCGCACCATCTCCACGCAGTCGCCCGAAGCTCGCTACGACGTGAGCCGCACAAAGGCCTACTGCAACAACTTCGGCTACGTCGGCACGATTCGCCTCTCAGGCGATATGCGCACATTCTCGTGGGGCGTGTCCTACAACCGCATAGCGTCGTTCGACCGTTCGTATAATTCCTACAACGGCTCTACAGCCACATCGCTCTCCAACTACATCGCCGGATATACCAACTCCGACGAGAGCGCTCTGAATTTCGGCTCGAACTACAACCCGTATCGCGATTCCAATGAAGACTGGCTATCAATCTTGGCCTACAACACATTCCTGATCAATCCCGTCGGCAACAAGCAATATCAAGGCCTGTATGAAAGCGGTGTGACGCAAGGCGATTCGTACTCTGAAATCCGCGAAACGGGCTATGTCGACGAGTATGCAATCGACTTCGGCGGCAACGTCAACGACTGCGTCTACTGGGGCTTGGGCTTCGGCATCACCGACCTCAGCTATACGCTGAACGCTCTCTATTCGGAAAGCATGAAGGATGCCCAAGTGCCGACCGCTTCAGGACAGATCGTTCGCGGCAATGCCGGCTTTGAGTTGGGCAATTGGCGTGCAATCTCCGGTTCGGGCTGGAATTTCAAGGCCGGCGTCATTCTGAAGCCCGTGCAGCAACTGCGTATCGGCCTCGCCGTGCACACTCCCACATGGTACAGCCTGTCGCAGGAAGGCAAGGCGCAGCTCGATTACAGCTACCTGAATCCGAATGCGGCCGAGACATCCGACAATCCTTACACCGGCAGCGAGTACACCGACGACTACTATTACAATTTCCGCATGAACGCGCCGTGGAAGTTTATGGCAGGCGTTGCCGGTGTGATCGGCAATTCGGCCATCGTATCATTGGACTACGAACGTCAGGCCTATGGCGATATGACCGTGTCGTATCAGGACAACTGGGGCTCGTACACCAAGGACGACTATGTCACCGACGACATCAAGAACTATTTCAAGGCCACCGACATCATCCGTGTCGGCTTGGAATATCGCCTGACATCGAACTTCAGCGCTCGCGCCGGCTACAACCACTCAACCACCAACGTCAAGAGCGAAGCCGCCAACGATCAGTTGGAAATCTACACCTCGGGTATGTTCCCCTCGTATGTTCTCAACAAAGACACGAACGCATATTCGCTCGGCCTCGGCTACCGCTACAAGGCAGTGTATTTCGATGCCGCATACGTCCACACGCGCAAGTCGGCCACATTCCACGCCTACACATCGTTTGCCGACGTGCAGGCTCCGCAGACCGATTACACACAGAAGACCAACAGCGTCGTCCTCTCCCTCGGATTTAAGTTCTGATTTATTGATATATTAATATCTGAAATCGGGTTCACAAGTGATTGCGAACCCGATTTTTTGTGTGTAGGGGCGAGCCTGTGGCCCGCCCGCTTCAATTTATGCCGGTGGTAGCGGCATGCGTTTCGCATGCCATTAACGTGCAATATGCTGTGTTATAATTAAAAGTGCGCCGAGCGACGGCGGGCGGGCCACAGGCTCGCCCCTACCTTTGCCGGCTTTCGCCGGCATTACGTTAATTTTGAAACAGCCTCTTGCAATGTGTGTAATATATTGCATTGCAATTGATTATTGTGATTTATCAGCAGACGTACCAAAGGTATGTCCCTACAGGTTGACGGCAAAAAAATAATGCCGTGTCGTCTGTAATCGGCGGCACGGCTATTATTGGTTATGAAGGAGGTGTGTTTTACTTGCTCTTCTTGAACTTTGCACCGGCGTAGATGCCGTTGTACGAATCGAGAAGTGTCGATATTGTCTGGAGTGATGAGTTCTTTGTGAACGATGCCACGCCCTTGACAATCGAGATTACGCGCGACGCATCGAATGTGAGGGTCAGCACGCCTGTGGCACTCTTCGATGCCTTGGCCGATACGTGGCCGAGATTGATAGCTCGCGAGGATTGGAAGTTGAATGTCAGCGAGCCGTCGTCGCCGTTCTTGGTTACGGTTCCTTTGAGGGTTACTTTCTTCACGGTGAGGGTGAAGTTGCCTTCGGCGTCGAACGCGAATTGCATTGTATTGAGGCCGAGACGCTTGTAGTAGGGAGAGAGTTTGCTCTCGATTGTTGCCGAAGCGGCCACGCCGCCTGCGGTGCTGAGCGCGTTATCGCTCTTGAAAGTGACGGCCGGCGATTGGTAGCTCCATGTGCCGGCGAGTGATGATACCTCGAATTTGTCGGTCGATGTCACTGTGTTGAAGATGTTACCGAGCATATCGAGCGGGCTGGTTGCCTTCGCGGCAATCGGCGACAGCACGGCGGCTGCCGCAATGAAAAGAAGTGAAAATAAACGGTTCATATTATACTAATCTCTAAGTATGTTTATCTGTCGTAAACATTCATTGTTGCGCGCTCTGCGGCACGGTGATTTCGGTGATGACATCGCTCTTGTCAATTTCCTTGTCAATGGCTTCGTAGACGGAGTTGCGCGACTTGAATTCGGGAACGATGCGCTTCATTTCGGCCACGATGTCGTGGTATTCGCCGTTGAGGTCGAATTGCCACAGGCGGTCGAGGTGTTGCATCACTTCGGCGTAGTCGTAGACACGAACCTTGGCAATCATAATCTTGTCGTGGCGTGTGGCCATCGTCATTTCCTTGTCGTTGAGGAGTTCCTCGTAGAGTTTCTCACCCGGGCGCAGACCTGTTTCGATGATTTCGATGTCCTTGCCCACGCGCAGACCCGAAAGTGAAATCATACGAGTGGCGAGGTCGTAGATCTTCACGGGCTGACCCATATCGAAGATATAAATCTCACCGCCGTTGCCCATAGTGCCTGCCTGCAGCACGAGCGAGCAGGCTTCGGGAATGGTCATGAAGTAGCGGATAATGTCGCGGTGTGTGACGGTGACCGGGCCGCCTTGCTCTATCTGGCGACGGAACAGCGGAATGACCGAACCGTTTGATCCGAGCACGTTGCCGAAGCGGGTGGTGATGAACTTTGTGGGAGCCTTGTCGCTGTTTTTCATCAGGTGATAGAAGAGTGACTGCACGTATATTTCTGCGATGCGCTTCGAGGCGCCCATTACGTTGGTGGGGTTGACGGCCTTGTCGGTCGAAATCATCACGAACTTCTCCACACCATATTGCACCGCGAGATCGGCGAGGTTCTTGGTGCCGAACACGTTGGTGGTGATGGCTTCAGCCGGGTTGCGTTCCATCATGGGCACGTGCTTGTAGGCGGCTGCGTGGAACACGAAGCGCGGGTGATAGTGCTTGAATGCCTGCTCGAGGCGCACCTTGTTGGCCACGTCGGCTATGAAGAGGTGTATCTTGATGTCGGGATGATTCTGCTCCATGGCGAGCTGAAGCTCGTGCATAGGGGTTTCGGCCTGGTCGAGCAGGACGATTTCGCCGGCTTTCATCGATGCCACCTGATTGACGATTTCACTGCCGATAGAGCCTGCGGCACCGGTGATCATCACCACTTGCCCGCGGAGCGACTGCTCCACTTCGCTCGTGTCGGGGCTGATAACGTCGCGGCCGAGGAGGTCTTCGATGTGTATGTCGCGCACGTTGGCCGATACCGAGCGGGGATTGTCGTTGGCCTTATAAGTCTTTACGCGGTTGAACGACAGGAGTTTGATGCCGTTTTTGAGGAATATGTCGGCAACGCCGCTGCGCATAAAGCCCATCTGGTTGGCCGAGAAGATGAGCGTGGAGCATTTGTGGCGCTCGAAGATATCTTCGATGTCCGACGGATCATAGTGATATACGGGCAAATCGTTGATATTCGTTTCTTTCAGGTTCGACGACACTGTGATGAGTGCCACAACCTTGTAGTTGCCTTCGGCCTCGTTGTTGAGCATTGCGGCGAATGCAAATGAATTGACCGTCGAACCGAGCACGATCACTCGCTTGCGGTTGCCTTCAAAACCTTTGAGTTGGCGATAGATATATTTGATTGACAATCGCGACAAGAGCATCAGCGAGAACGACATCAGCGCTATGACGAAGATGTTCCACAGGTTGAAATAGTAGTGACCGATGCCGAGATAGCAAAGCATCGATGCTATTGAGAGAAATACCGACGACGTGATCACAAGTCCCACAACGCGATACATATCTTCGACCACGGACAGTCGGACGATATAGCGGTAGGTGTGCGTCAGCGGCATGAACAGAATATACACGAGTATGATGGCAAGTGCGCGGACTGCCGGCGTGCCGAACGGGTAGGGCAGACAAGTGCATTCCTCGGGATTGGCAATCAGTGTGATAAGTGTACTTGCTATGACAATGAAGACGTCAACACCGAAAACTAACCATCGCGGGCTCGGAGCAGACATAAATTTTGTCACTACTGCACTGTGGCTCAGTGCATCGATAAAACCAAGTTTCATAAATTCTCTCTATAGACTCTTGTTCGTTATTCCGTTTGTATTCACATACTTATCGCAAGTGTGGACAAGCAAAAAGTTACGCAGTCGCAAAGTTAGCAATAATTTACGGCTCTGACAAGAAAATCGCAGTATTTTTCGGGGGGGGGTAACTGTTTGAAAACCAAATAGTTATTAATATTCAGCCGTGGCGAGGCTGTCGCAAAATTAACGCAATGCCGGCTTTCGCCGGCAAATGTAGGGGCGAGCCTTCGGCCCGCCCGCCGTCGTTCGACACGCAATATGCTGTATTACAATCCTTTGAGTACTTCAACCGTAATCTCCGCCGCCGAGTTGAGTGCGATGTTGCATTGCTTCTCCACTTCGGCACGCGGATTTGTGGTGGCGATGCCGATGACCGCACCGCCTGCGCGGCGACCTGCTTCGAGACCGGCGTACGAATCTTCCACCACAACGCATTCCTCCGGCGCAAATCCGAGGCGCGAGGCTGCAAGCATATATCCTTGCGGGTCGGGCTTCGATGCCGTGACGTCCTCATCGGTGATGAGCGTGGCTATGAGTTGATTGAGAATCGGTTGCACTCCGAACAGATGCTTCATCTTGGTGCGGTTGCTTGATGTCACTATGGCTGTGGCTATGCCGGCTTCGTGGAGCGCTGTGAGCATTTCGGCCACGCCGTCGAACAGGCGGTAAGGCATATTGAGTTCGTGCTCGCGCAGCATCCCCACTATCCGAGCCGACACCTTCGGGTCGGGGAAGTATGTGGCGAGAATGCTTGTGAGTGTCGAGCCTTTGATGACGTGCGCGAAGTCGGCTACGCCGGTGGGGTAGA
This sequence comes from uncultured Bacteroidales bacterium, assembly GCA_937995285.1. Taxonomy (GTDB): domain Bacteria; phylum Bacteroidota; class Bacteroidia; order Bacteroidales; family Muribaculaceae; genus CAG-873. The sequence continues at coordinate 11,146 of CALKKU010000016.1, forward strand.
GGCGGTCGATTTCCGACCAGAAGTCGGTGTAGATGGTTTCGGTGTCGACCAGCACACCGTCGAGGTCGAAGAGTACTGCTTTGATTGCCATAGTGGAATAGTTGAATTTTTTCGGAGTGCAAAGTTACGAAAAAAGATTTAAATGCGGCGGCGGTTGAACTTTTGCCGCTTCCGGGGCGTTTAACAGGTGATTGTAGTTAAACATTAAAATATTAGTGATTATGAAAGGATTACAGATTGCGCTCGCAGTGGCGGGCGGTGCAGTGGTCGGCGCGGCTCTCGCGTTGTTGTTCGCTCCGCAGAAGGGTTGTTGTACACGTCGACAGGTGGGCGAGTTCCTGAAGAAAAACTGTCCGTGGCTTAAATGCAGCCAAATCGAGCAGTTGGCCGAAGAGATGACCGGCTGTTGCGACGGCAAATCGGAATGCGAATCGCCGGCCGAGGCTTAACAACAGTCTTTTAATTGTCATCAACCCTCCCCACGGGTTGATGACTTTTCTCGAAAAAATTATTAACTTTGCGGACGTGATATATAATTCATTACCGTATGGATGAAAATAAATCGCCCGAGTCGTTCGGCGAACTGCTGCAAAGTCTTCGCCGACTGCTTACACTCAACATCGACTATGCGCGGCTGACGGTAGCCGAAAAGGTGTCGATACTGCTGTCGACGATGGTCGTGTGGGTCGTTGTCGGCGTGTTGGTTGTATTGGCCTTGCTTTTCGTATCGATCGGCGTCGGCCATGTATTGGCTCAGACAATTGCGCCTGTTATGGCTTATTTGCTGGTCGCTGCATTCTACGTGTTGTTGCTGATTGTCGTCGTAGCGTTGCGTCGCCGCTTGTTCGTAGACCCGATAGCGCGATTTATCAGCCGATTGTTCTGTAAACCGCCTTGCGAATGAATGTAGCTATGGATGCTGAAGAATTGAAACGGATTCGTGAACGCGAATGGCGAGGCTATTCGCTCGACGAGTTGCGTTATCGCCGTGCGATGGCGTTGGTCGACATTCATAATGAGAAGAGTCGCGCTGCATCAGGCGTCGAACGCTTGCGCAACGGTGAAATGTTTCTGTCGATGCTCGGTCTGCGTCGGCTGTCGGGAATTGTCGACTATGCCCGCTATGTCGCTGTTGCCGTGCGGCTGTGGCGTCGCCTGGCACGTATGTGGCGAATTATTCGGAAAAAATAATTAACTTTGCAATCATAACGAAGCCGTTATCGGTTACAAGTTGATTACACTTATGAATGATTATGTAGAAGTGAGGCTCGACCTCAATCCCTATCCCGGAGAATACGCAACAGATTTGTTGGCCGATTTGCTTGGCGAAATCGGCTTTGAAAGTTTCGTGCCCGACGACAAAGGCCTTACGGCTTATGTTCCCGCCGGAGCGTATGATGCACAAGCGCTCGCCGATGCCGTGGCTGCACTCGACTGCGGCTGCGAGGTCGACTACTCGTGCAAAAACATCGAAGGACGCGATTGGAACGAGGAGTGGGAGCGCAATTACTTCCAACCCATAATCGTTCACGACCTTTGCGTGGTACACAGTTCGTTCCACCACGACGTGCCCGAGGCCAAGTACGACATTGTGATCGACCCGAAAATGGCTTTCGGTACCGGTCATCACGCCACCACTTCGCTCATTCTCGAACAACTGCTCGAAATGCCGCTCGAAGGCCGCAGTATGATTGATATGGGTACCGGCACGGGTATACTTGCCATCCTTGCCGCCATGCGCGGGGCCGGTCCCGTGACGGGTATCGAGATCGACCCGTTTGCCCACGTCAACGCAGTGGAGAATGTGACGCTTAACGGTCATCCCGAAATCGACGTACGCCTCGGCGATGCTTCGGCGCTTGCCGATGTCGCTCCGGCCGACGTGTTCGTGGCTAACATCAACCGCAATGTCATCACCGGCGACATCGCACGATATGCCGAGCGCCTGAACGAAGGAGGTACGATGCTCCTGAGCGGCTTTTATGTCGACGATATTCCCGTGGTGGAGGCAGCCGCCAATGCCGTCGGTCTTGCCAAGGTGTCGATGACCGAGAAGGACCGTTGGACTTGCCTTAAACTTACAAAGCCATGCGCCGCTTGCTGAGAGAAATTATTGTATTGTGTGTGATTGCGGCAGCTTCGCTGTCGCTGTCGGCGCAGCAGTCGACCGACGCGGCCGAGCAGGCTCAGAGTAAACTGCGATTCGCCTGGGGTGCCGAGGCCGGCAGTTCCATTGATATGGGCGGCCACGATATGTCGTCTGTCGATTTCAACGCTTCGTTCGGCATGAGCCGCGGCTTCATAAAATTCCTCGGCGTAGGTGCCGGTGCCAACATCATGGTGAGCAACTCTTGTCGCACATATCCCGTGTACATCAATTTCCGCACGGATTTCAACAAGCGCTTGCGACTGCTGTTCGCCGACATTCGCGGCGGTATGGCCTTGAATTATCTCGATAACGATCAATCGCAGGTGGCTCCGTACGGTGCAGCCGGCATCGGTATCAATTTGGCTACCGGACTGAAGTTCCGCAGCTATCTGTGGGCCGGCTACACGCTGATATGGCGCAATAATATTATTGAAGGCGATGCGGTGACTCCGTACGAGCCGCTGCACATGGCTTCGATACGCCTCGGCGTCAGTTTTTGATATTGAACAGGTGAAGCATCGCGGTGTAGCGCGATTTGCCGCGAGTGGCGTTACCGTAGGCTACGCTCCGACGCGGGCAGATGTGATAGCATCGCAGACATAGAGCACAATCGTCGCCCCAGCAGGGCCGGCGATTTTTTATTGTGATGTTGTGAAGCGGACACGCGCGGGCGCAGATGCCGCAGCCGATGCAGTCGTCGGTCGCCCGGAACGGTCGCGGCGACATGGCGTAGCGGCGAAACCACGGATATATCACCGCCGACTTGAACCCGGCGAAGCGTCCGCGAACCACATCATCGATGCCACAGTCACCGGCTGCAATATGCGTGGCAATGGCGTCAATACGTGTCGGAGCGGCTGCAAGTTTGGCCTCTGCCACTTCCGGAGCATCGGTGTCGAAGCCTTTCATCAGCACGTAGGTGTTTGGCATAATGACCGAGAACGCCGATGCCGCCGTCCAATTGCGCCGGCGGCACATACGTCGCCATTGCTTGTGGGTGTTGCCGACGTCGTCGCCGCAAGTCATCACGGCGAAGTGCTGTACGGATTCTGCTCCGCAGAGCGTTATGGAATTGAACCGCTTGACAACTATCGGCGGCACGCCCCACGAATAGACGGGGAACACCCACACGACACGGTCGCCGACGACATCAATTGTGTCGGCTTCGTGCGATGTGATGTCAATGGCTTTGTCGCCGAGGCGCTCGGCCAGCCGCTGCGCCACCATCAGGCTGTTGCCCGTGCCCGAGAAGTACAGTATCATTTCGTGTTGCGGATGACGACCTTGGTGGCGCCGAAGCCGTATTCGCGGAACGAGGCGTCGCTCACGTCGTGGCCCTTGTAGCGGTGGGTGAGTTCTTTCATCAATGCTGCACGCAGCACTCCTTCGCCCTTGCCGTGGATAAATATTATGGTGCGGCCTATGTTGCGCAGGTTTTCGTCCATAATGCGGCGGAATGTATCAATCTGATAATTGAGAATGTCGGCCTTCGACAGTCCTGCCGTGGAGTCGAGCAACTCCGATGCGTGGAGGTCGACTTCAAGAGTGTTGTTGATCGACTTTGCCGCCGGCTTTGACACTTTCACGGGACGAGCCTTGTGAAGGTCGTCGCGCGACTTTTCGAGCATGGCGCGGCGCATTGTTTCGGCATCTACTTCAGGGCGTCGGCCTTGCACTTCATCATTCTTGACGATGTCTACGGCAAGGACCTTGTTGTCGAAGTACGGATTGGAGTCGAAACAGTGCAGGCGTGCAAACTTCGTGGCATCGAGGCGCTGCTCGAATGCAATCGGCTGCTTCAGCGAGTAGGCCTTGTCCTTCTTGAACGGCATCAGTTGCACGGCGATGCGGTCGACGTGCGGCAGGTCTTCGCGCACGAGTTCAAAAAGAAATTCCTGCATGGCCGGTTCGATTATGCCGCCGTAGCGCAGCGTCCACTGCTCTGCATCGGCGCCGCGTGTGGCTACTGTCGCATAGAGGTAGTAGTTTGAGTCGTTGACGAGGTAGGCGTCGAATGTCGATTCGCTCAAGCGCTTTATGTCAGAAGGCTCGAAGCCGAGGACCACGTCGAGTTTTTCGCCCTCGGGCGTCTCTTCAACCGGCGCGAGCTCCTGAGCGGCTGACGGTTGTGCGGCGGCAGCCTGCGTCGCCGGTTGTGTTGATGTCATCTGCGGTGCACGCTTGGGCGCTTCGGCCGGTGCGGTGAATTTTGCCAGAGCTTCGGGCGTTTCCTTTTTGTAGAACGAGTCGCCGGAGGCTACGACGACACACTCGCTCATAAGAGTGGGGGTCTCGAAGCCGTCTTCGTCGACATATGCGATTTTGCCCTCGATGCGGACGACACGGCCGCCGCCCGTAGAGTTGAGGTATCTTACTGTATCTCCTATTTTCAGTTGCATAGCGGTATCTTTTTAGACTACAAAAATACAAATAAAATCCGAGATTTTAAGTAACTTTGCATATTATCGAATTTTCAAATTAGTGATAAGCAACGATGTGCGAAGTGAAGTCTCAGCTACAGATTGACGCAATCAGTCTCGAGAATGCAAAAAAACTGTATGTCTCGGGAGATATAAGTAATATTGAAGTCGGAACAGCTCGCGGCCTGCAGGCCATACATGCGTATCTGTTTGGCGGATTGTATGATTTTGCCGGAAAGCTCCGAACGAAGAATATCGCCAAAGGCGGTTTCCGCTTCGCCAATGCAATGTTTTTGGAAGCGATTCTTCCTGTTATTGATGCTATGCCGGAAGCGACATTTGAAGACATTATCGCCAAATATGTTGAAATGAATATTGCCCATCCTTTTATGGAGGGCAATGGCCGCTCTACTCGTATATGGCTCGATATGATTTTGAAAAAAAATCTCGGGAAAGTCGTCGATTGGCGGAAAGTCGATAAGGATTTGTATCTGCAGGCGATGGAGCGAAGTCCGATTAATGATTTGGAACTGCGATATCTGTTGCAACCGGCACTCACAGACAAAGTTGATGACCGCGAAGTGATTTTCAAAGGAATCGAGCAATCATATTACTACGAGGGCTACGAGAAAAAGTGATTTTAACCGTCGCGCTCCTTTGTGAGTATCGGCGAATATCGTTAACTTTGCACAGAATACTTACTTAACAAAATATAATCGACATGAAATCAACACATATCTTGGCCATAACAGGGCTTATGGCAGGTGCGGCGGCCGGTGTATCGGCTCAGTCGCCCGCAGTTGCAGAGACTGAAAATGAAGTGATACTCCACGCTTGGACGTGGTCGCTCGATACAATCGCCGCCAATATGAAGGATATTGCGGCGGCCGGTTATTCCTATGTACAGACATCGCCCGTGCAGGCTTGCTATGTAGGCGACGGAGGCGGTATGGCACTGTTCAGCCAACCCGGCGATTCCGTCATGGGTAAGTGGTACTACTATTATCAGCCCACCGACTGGACTATCGGCAACTATATGCTCGGCTCGCGCGAGGACTTCCGCAATATGTGCGACAGCGCACGCGTCTACGGTGTGAAGGTGATAGTCGACGTGCTGCCCAATCACACGGCCATTGACCACAAGGCCGTGCTGCCCGGACTTGACAATGCCGTGGGCGGCCACGAGAATCTGTACCACGCCAACGGATTCACGCCGATTACCGACTACAACGACCGTATGCAGTGCACTACCGGCGAGATGGGCGGCCTGCCCGATGTCAATACCGAAAATCCCGATTTTCAGTATTACTATCTTCAGTACGTCAACGATTTGATCAACCTCGGTGCTCGCGGCTTCCGCTACGACACCGCCAAGCATATCGGCCTGCCCTCCGACCCGCTCGATCCCAAGGCTACACGCAACAACTTTTGGGACGTGGCTACCGGTCGCGAAGGTGTTAAGGGCTTGACACTTCTGATGCCCGACAGTCTTTATATTTACGGTGAGGTGCTTCAGGATCGCAACGTTCCCGAAGCGGGCTACGCCGAATATATGGATATGACGGCAAGCGCCTACGGCTACAAGTTGCGCGAGATGCTGCGTGCCGGCCGCGTCGACGAAGATTTACTTGCCAACTGGCACCACACCATGACACCCGACCGCCTTGTGACATGGGTTGAAAGCCACGACACATATTGCAACGCTCACGAGAGTGCCGATATGACCGACGAACAGATGCGTATCGGCTGGGTGTTCCTCGCTTCGCGTCAACACGGACGTCCGCTGTTCTACAGCCGCCCTGCCGGCAGCACCCGCGACAACTATTGGGGCAACAACCGTATCGGTGCTCGCGGCAACGACGAGTTCAAACATCCCGAAGTGGTAGCTGTGAATGAGTTCCGCAAGGCTATGGCCGGCAAGGCCGAATCGCTTTATGCCGCTGCCGACAATGCTGTCGTTGAAGTATGCCGCGGCGATGCCGGCGCTTCGCTCATCAACTTCAGCGACAAGGCTCAAAAAGTAAAAGTTGCAACGACGCTTCCCGACGGCACTTACGCCGACACTGTACACGGTACCACATTCAAAGTCGCCAAAGGCATCCTACAAGGCCGCCTCGAACCGCTTACATCCTACATCCTTTACGCAAAATAAGGCGAGTGGAGGTTGAGTCGCTTGATATTCGGACGCGGTCGGAGTTTCGGCGCTGGCTTGAGCGGAATGCGCGGAGCGAGCGCGAATGCTGGGTTCGATGCAAGCGCGGAGCCGTGCCGCCCGACGACCGCCTGTGGTATCTCGATGCCGTAGAAGAGGCATTGTGTTTCGGATGGATTGACTCCACGGTGAAGACCATCGATGGCGTGTACTGCCAGCGATTTACTCGCCGCACGCCGCAGAGCAATTGGACGGAACTAAACAAGGAGCGCTGCCGTCGATTGGAGCGCCTCGGACTGATGACCGATGCAGGTCGGGCGGTGTTGCCCGATATGACTGCCGAAGTCAGCATCCCCGAGGATGCCTTGAAAGAATTTAAGGCAAACGAACGTGCGTGGAGCAACTTTCAGAAGATGCCCGACCTGTATCGTCGCGTGCGGCTCGACAACCTGACATCGCCGCATGGTCGGCGGTTCTATCCCGAACGCTTGGCAAAATTGATTGCGGCATCGGAGCGCGGCGAGATGATAGGCGCTTGGAACGATTACGGTCGATTGTTGGAATAGGGCGCTGACGTAAACTCTCTATCGGTCGATGCCGTCGCGCGACAACACTCCTCGGGTGTAGTAGTGTTTCACTTCCTGCATATCCGTGACCAGGTCGGCTATGTCGATGAGTTGCTGCGGAGCATATCGTCCGGTGACTATGGCCTCTGTTGATTTGGCCTTGGCGTTGATGGCATTGAGCACCGAATTGATCGGTAACAAATTGAAGTGCAGGGCGATTGTCAGTTCATCGAGAATGACCACATCGTAATCGCCGTCGGCGAGAATCGTGGCGCAGCGTTCGAGCGCTTCACGAGCCATCGCCTTATCGGCTTCGTCGGGTTGCGTGCCGATGAAGCATCCGCGACCAAGCTGCTCAATGCGCACGCGGCCGAATTTCGGCCGCGTGCCGTCGAACAAACTTTCGATTTGGGTTTCGTTGTACTTCATCGACTTCACAAACTGGCCGATGTAGACGTCTTTGCCCGAGCACAAGGCTCTGACGGCAAGTCCGAAAGCCGCCGTGGTCTTCCCCTTGCCGTCACCGGTGTAAATATGAATGTACCCGTGATTCATTTTACGAATCATGAAATTTCCTTGATGTCGCTCAGATCGTGATGATTGGCTTGCCGAAAAATGTTGAAAGCATTGCGATCGTGGCAATAGTGAAATTATGCTCTCCGCTTAGCCAACGTGTTACTTCACTCGGGCGTTTGCCTATTTTATCGGCGAGTTGTTTCTTCGACAAACCTTGCTCATGCATAAGAAAATCAATCTTATTTGAAATGGCAAATGAAAGATTAATTTCCTCTTTTACCTGAGCCGGTACTTGTGCGACCATTTCTTTGTATCGATTCTTTATATCTCTCATAATTCAAAGGTTTTGTCGGTTTCAATAGTTTTTGCCTTCAGGTCTGAAGAAACGTTCCAAGGCGCCTTCTTCTGCGATTTTATCAACAAGTTGAACTATACGTAAAAGATCCTGATTGAGATGTATATCTTCAATAAACTTTGAATAAAAGCGTTCATATTCCGATTCAGATTCTGTTGAAAACTGAATTGTATAAATTGTACATTTGTCTGTGTCGTTGACGAGGACTAATTCAACTTCGCTCATATTAATGGGATCGGTTAACTTGATTGTGATGTTGCAAAGTTAATATATTAATTTCACATATATGTGAAATTAATATATTTTTTGTCTATAAAAAACAACAGAAGTCACACGGTAATGCATGACTTCCGTTTGAGTTATTGCTTTTGTTTTTATTCTTCGGCTTTGCCGGCAAATTCCATTAGGAATGCTTTGATGAAGCCGTCGATGTCGCCGTCC
>CALKKU010000017.1 GCA_937995285.1 uncultured Bacteroidales bacterium
AACATAGAGAGGGCGGTGTCCGGTCGGACACCGCCCTCTCTATGTTTTACTATCAAACTATCGCAAGCGATCTTGCGAGCGGAGGAGACGGTTGTCGTGCTTCATGCCGCGGAGCGCGAGGATTTGCAGCACGAACGCTACCACGGGCAAGGCTACGAATGCGCACACGCCGGCTTCGATTGTGGCTACAACAGAAGCGACACCGGCGGCGAGCGTCAGCAACATTGACACTTGAGCCACACGCATCTGCGACTTCAGGTTGTGGTACATAAAGATATCGATAAGGGTAACGACGGCAGCGGTGATGCTCACGGTGAGCACACCGGCATTATCAGATCTGTCGAGGAAGCAGAATGCACCCATGCAGCACACGGCGAAGAAAAGAAATAGAGTTTGGATTCGTTGAATTTGCATTTTATTCTGAGTATTATTTTTATCTGAATATTTATACGAGAAAAAAATTATTTTGCGAAGCGGTAGCGGATAGCCTCCACTATCAGATTATTGTCGGCATTGTCGATACCGGCTTGCGAAAGGTAAGCGGCATCGCCGTCGAGCATCCCGGCAAGTCGGTCGGCATCTTTGTCGAGCGCCACATAAGCCTGAGCATACAGCGATATGGCTCGGCTCATATCGCCCAAGCCTCGGGCGTTGTGAGCGGCATTGAGATAGTCTTCGGCCGAAGGGTTGTCGGCCAGGATTGTCGCATAGTGCTTGTCTGCAGCCTCATATTTGCGGTTGAGCATCAGCGTCCAAGCCAAGCCTCGCACAGCCTTGCTGTTGTCGGGCGCGAGATAGAACGCCTTGTAGTACTGTGCTTCGGCTTCGACCGGACGGTGCGCTTCGAGATAGGTTCGTCCCATAGCAAGAGCCGTGGCAGCGTTTTCATCCTCGATTTCCGCAAGGCGTTTGTACACCGCTATGGCACGGCTCGGATTGCCGTCGCAGCGCAGTGCACCTGCCATATGTCGCAGCAGCCACTGACTGCCGCCGCCGAGCATCTCAGCTTCTTCGTAGGCGGCCACAGCCTTGTTCCACTGCCCGAGCCGCTCGTAGCAGTAGCCGCGCTTCTGCGCACGCAGAGCATCCGGGTCGGAAAGATTGTCGACACGAGCAAGCACCGAAAGTGCTTCCTCCCAGAAATGATGTTTTATGTCGAACTCGGCAACGAGCACGAGCGTATCAATATCGTCGAAGCCCTGCGACAAGGCTTTTATCTCCATAAGGTCGACGCCGTGAGCAAAGGGATTGAAGAAATCGTCCTTGCGGCGGAAAAGGTTGTAGAAACGATATATGTCGCGGAGATAATTGCCGATGACAGTTTTGCGGCTCGTGTCGGGCGACACCTTTTCTATCTCTGAGAGCATCTCGTACATCTGATTGCCCTGCATCGACATACCCTTCATAGCCGCCTCGCGCATCGACGCCGGCGTCGATGCCAAAGCCATCATCACCGAGTACTTGTCGCTGTCGCACAGCATCGGCATACGGGCTATCAGTTCACCTATGGGCATACCCGAGTTCTCGGCCTTCACCACTTCGGTGTGCGAAAGGTCGAAAGGCAAGAACCAGTTGGCCGCCTCGCGGAAGAACGGGAATGTCTTCAATGAAGCGAACGACGACATATACACGTCGCCGCCGTCCGACTGTATTTCCGACATCTCGCGCAACTTGTCGCCAAGGCCATCGCGGCTGAGCAGAGCCTCCCATTCGGGATTTTCGCCGCCGGCTATCGCTTCCATATCGACCGCTTCGTCGCCGAGACGTTGGCGCATCTCGGGAGCGAGGCGTGTGAGGGTGGGCAATATATCATTGGTAATCTTGTCGCTGATGCGAGCCGTGTCGCGCGTACGCATAAATTCGATTGCCGCCACGGCGAAGTCTTTCTTCCACTCGGGTGATTCCTTCACAGATTCGAGGCGCAACATCAATTCGCGCGGCAATGTGCGGCGGCGGTAGCGGAACATAAACAGACACAAGCCTATGAATGCACGCAGGCGCAGCACTTCGGACATACCGTCGATTGTGTAAATATCAAGCAAAATTTCAATGCGACGGCGATCGTAGAACTCCATCGCTCCGAGCATCACGGCTGCAATGACATCGGCACGCACGGCCTGCGGAGCACGCTCGTTGCGCACGAAGTCGACAATCGCCGCAGCATCACCGGCCGTGAGCGGATGCGAAGTCCACACACGGTTGAACAGCGTCACCGCCATTGCTTCAAGGCCTTCATTGCGTCGTTCGTCGACAAGCCCGGCAAGGTCGCCGCTCACACGCGCCGCTTCTGCAAGCAAAGCGTCGATACCGCCCTGAATCGTGCCGCGATTTCTGCCAAGAAACCGCACTGTGGAATAATAAAGCGATGCGCCGTCGGCAATCATCAGTTCGCGCGCTATGACATCGACTATGGCACGGGCTCGCTCTTTTATATCGTCGAGCACCTTGGCTCGGTCGGGGTCGACGACACCTTGCGACATATAGTGGAGCATTCGCTCGTAGTCGGCTTCGACACCGGCGATGTCATCAATGATGTCGGCGCGGCGCGATTCACTGCCGTATTGTTTCATTGCCGCAAACGCCTCGCACAGCCGGCCGTCGTTGATACAGCGGGCCGTGTCGTTGCGGAATGTCTTTATGGTGTTCTCGTTCATTGAGTGCGATAATAGTTTTTTTGAACGTAATGAGCAAAGACCGTGCCAACCGACACAGACGTCTTACGCCTTGATGTCGCTCAGGATAAATTCGACGAACGCGTCGAAGATGGCTTCGCGACGCACCGGATCGGAAACCTCGGGCTTGGGGATGTCGAGCCGCGCTATACACTCGTTGATAAATCCTTCGAGCAACTTGCAACGCGATGCGCGGAACACCCCGGCGCGACAGCCTTCGTCGAGCAGCGCCGACAGCATCTGACTTTCCTTGGTACGAGCCATGCGGTTGATACTCTCCACGCGGCGGCTGTCGAACTTCAGCCACGACTTCAGCGACGACGATGCTTCCACCTTATTGTGTTCGAGGCGGAATTTCAGGAAGCGACGCAGACGCACGTCCACATCGTCGGCACTGTCGACTATCGAACGCAACGACATAACGAGCCTGTCGCTTTCCGATTCGAGAACGGCATTATATATGTCCTTCTTGCTGCGGAAATACGTATATATGGTGCGCCGCCCCTTATCCGAGGCGTTGGCAATATCGTTCATTGTCGTCTTGGCCACGCCTTTATGAGCAAACAGTTGGCGTGCCACTTCTATCAGTCGTTCTCGTGTCTTCAGTACCATGATGTAATATGCATCGTAGCCATTAACGTTTTTCTACATTGCAAAGTTACTTTTTTTTCGGATAAAACCGATAAAATCAATTTGTAATTTGCTAATTTTGCACCTAAAGTACACATTCCGAACAGCACAATACAATGTCTCCTGCCAAAACTACAATAAAACGACTGATACTGACTGCATTCATCGCCGGCTCGACGCAGGCGGCCATTGCCGAACCCAATATCCTCGGCTTCAGCAGTCGCGTCACGCCGCAGGTAGGCATATACATAAAGGATCTCGCCACGGGCGAAGTTGTCGTAGACTACAACAGCACCACGCCGCTCACCCCGGCAAGCATCACCAAGTCGGTGACATCGGCCACGGCAATCCTTATGCTCGGACCCGACTTCCAATTCGAGACCACCGTAGGCCTCAGCGGCAGCCGCTCCGCCGGCAACCCCGCAGAGAGGAACGGCAACATCGTGGTACGCGCCTCGGGCGACCCGACAATCGGCAACTCGCACTTCGACAGCACCCTCGCCCTACCCGACTCCATCGCGGCCGCAATCAGCCGCATGGGCATCAAGTCGATCACCGGCACTATCGACGTAGTCGAAACCATGGCCGACCCCGGCGAACTCAGCACGTGGGACAGCAGCGACATCGTCCTGCCCTACGGCGCCGGCATCTTCGGTCTCAACTACGGCGGCAACCGCCTCGTAGCCTACCCCAATCGCGGCACCACCGAGCCTGCCAGCGACCTCACATTCACATTCCAACAATCAAAGCGCGGTTCGAGCCAGCGCCGAGCCGTCGGCTCGAAAAACCTCGTGGTGACCGGCACGGCACGCAACCGTCGCAATCGCAATTGGTCATTTACCACCACCAACCCCCACCCCGCTTCATCGTTCGCCGCCGCGCTGCGCCGCAAGTTGCAGGCCGCCGACATAGCGATAGGCACGTCGGAAGTCAAAGTCGACGATGTCGTTACACCCGTCTACGACTACTACTCGCCGTCGGCCGCCGAGATATGTCGCAGCCTCATGAAGCGCTCCGACAACATGTTTGCCGAAGGTATGCTCCGCGCATTTGAGCCGGAAGGCAACCGCAAAGACTGTCTCGACACCGAAATAGCCTGCCTCGACGCCTGCGGCATCAACACCGAATCGGCCCGCATCCTCGACGGCAGCGGCCTCACCCGCTCCAACCGTTTCTCAGCCCGATTCATCAGCGAAGTGCTCGAATTTATGGCGACGACCGAATACAGCGACGTCTATCTCGACTGCTTCCCCGTGGCCGGCATCGACGGCACGCTCAAATCATTCGGCTGCGACACCGACCTGAAAGGCCGCCTGGCGATGAAAACCGGCAGTATGCGCGCCGTACAGACCTATGCCGGATACCGCCTCGACGACAACGGACAGCCCACCCACGTGGTTGTAGTGATGGTCAACGGCTTCACCTGCTCGCGAGCCACCCTGCGCAGCCACATCGAAAATTTCTTATTGCGAACATTCGAAAACTAACCGACGATATGACACAAGTTATCGAACAAATAATCCGCCTTAATGTGGAACTTGAAGGCGTCCTGCGCGTAGCCGCCGCTCGACCCTCGACCGAAGCCCTCACCGCCGCCGCCGAGAAATTAGAACAAATCAACCGACTCTTCAGCGACCTGAAAGCCCCGGAAGCCACTGAGGCCTCTTCGGAGACCTCCGAAATCTCCGAGCACTCAGAGAACTCCGAGTGCTCAGAGGCAGCCGCCACCGAGCCTGCCGCCCCTGAGCCCCCTGAGACCCTTGAGGCCGAGCCTATTGCAGCTATTGAGGCCATAGAAGC
>CALKKU010000018.1 GCA_937995285.1 uncultured Bacteroidales bacterium
GAGCCACAATCCGGGAGCGGCGGCATCGCAGCTCGAAGAACTCAAGAAACAATATGCAGCCAAGTCGGCAGAATTTCAACAGGCGCTCAACGACCTCATCCCCGACCCTGCCGACCCGCCTGAGATTCAGCGTAACTTTGCCTGCGCGGCCATGGTGACGATTCTGACGACCACAACGACCGTTACAAAGGAGCGCAAACGCGTGGCATGGGTATGCAACAAATGCAATATCAGGCATACAAGCCCGTCGGACTGCGGCGTGCGCGAGTTCGGCGGCAACTGGATCTATGAGGACATAACTAAAGTAAAGAAAACGACAACAGCTTCGACACACTCGGTGAATCTATAATCTTAAAATAATCCGACAAGTATATACAACGACATGGGAATTAATACAGACTCTCAGAATAATACGAACGGCGGCACAGCCATAGCCGGCGGCACAGCTATAGCAGGCAACGGAGCGACAGCCGTCGCCGGTGGGACCGCGATTGCCGGAGGAGGCACGGCCGTAGCAGGCGGTGGAACGGCCATTGCGAACAACGGCACCGCTATCGCACCCGGCGGGACGGCGGTAGCCGGAAGCAGCCAACGCACCACAGCCGCAATCGGCTCTGTCAGTGACATCCCGACCTTGGCCGAATACATCATTGATGGCACTACGTTCGCAATGGTGTCGCCCATCGGCAAGCCGTCGGGCGAAGGCCGCGTGTTCATCGTCGAAAACGACAGCAACAAGTTTGTATTGAAACTCTATCGCACCGGCCACACACCCTACACGCCGGTCCTCGACGCCGTGATGAAAGCCCGCGGCGGATTTATGGTGTACCTGCGCCGACACGGCGCATGGACCGACCCGGCCGTACCGGGCAAGGTTCACTACTACGAGCTGATGGACTATGTGCCCTACGGCTCGGCGGCCAACGTGCACATCACCTCCGACGCGCAGTTCAAGAAAGTGGCCAAGAGTCTGTTCTACTGCGTGAAGCAATGCCACGACTGCGGATTCATCCACCGCGACATAAAGCCCGAGAACTTTCTTTGCACCAATGCCGAACGGACACAATTCGTAATCACCGACTTCGGCCTCGGACGTATGCTCGAAGGCAAGGATTCGATATCGGCCGACCTCGGCAAGACAGGCCGCTTCGCATCGCCAGAAGCATGCTATTCGAGCAACAATACTACGGTAGAACTCGGCCGCCCGTCCGATTACTACTCACTCGGCCTCACCCTGCTGGCAATGTGCTTCGGTGTCGATCGATTCGAAAAACTGTGCAGCGACGACGACCTAAACAAATTCCGCCTCAACGATATGGTGATGCAGCAACTCGGTTCGATGCTCAAACTGAGCGACTACTCCAAGTCGCTGCTCGCCGCCACTCTTGCATTCCGCGCCGACCGCCGCGCCGGCTTCGACGAGTTCAAACGCTGGTACAAGGGCGAAACACTCTCCGTGCCGGGTTCATCCGATACGACGACCGACAGTTCACAAAGCTTCCGCATCGTGTTCGACGAGGACCGCAAACTCACCGCCACATCGCCCGAGATGTTGGCCAAGTTTATGCTCGATGATATGGCCTATGCCAAGCGCCTGCTCTACCGCGGCATCATAGTGCGCAACCTCGAACGCGTGGGCCGCACCAAACTCGCCTCGCAAATCGACGACATCGTCAACCGCACTTACCCGGCGGCCGACGATCAGGAGACAGGTGTATTCGCCGCCTGCCTGTTGCTCGACCAGAAGATGCCATATATCGGTCTGAAAGGCAACCGCTGCACTACACTGGCCGAAATCTCCGATGAAGTGTGGGCCAACTGCGCCGCATACACCAAGCAACTCGGCCGCAAGGCCGCACGCCTGTGGGCCTACCTGCTCATGCGCGGCGACGATTCGCTCAAGAAGCTCGTCGGCATGTGCCAGCCGGTCATAGCATCGAACGGCATTCACGGCATATACTATATGTGCAAAGTGCTGAAGCCGTCGATTCCTTACTACAATCCGCAGGGCAAGGCTCTCGTGCAGCCGCGCGAGATTGCCGCCGACCTGTGGGCCAACCGCGATTCGTACAGCGACCTGTCGTATGTCAACCACTCGCTGTGGACCTACCTTCGCTCGCTCGGCGACAAGGGACAAGCCATCACGTCGCGCTGCCAGCCGATAATGAAAGACCAAGGCGAGAACGGCATCTATCAACTCTGCCTCGAACTCGACAAGAGCACACCGTTCTATGGTCTCAGCGGCAATCGCTGCACCACCGCCAAAGAGCTTGGCGACGAACTGTGGGACTACAGCAATAAGTACAAGGAACTTGTGAAGAATCCCGACTATATGCTGTGGAAATATATGCGCACATGGAACGATGCCGGCTGGACACGCATCGCACAGGAATACCCTGCAAAGATCAAAGACAACTGCGACGTGTGGTTCTACGAAATGATTTATCGCCTCGACCCGTCGAAGCCCTACCTCGCATGCCTGGCCGACGACAACAAGTGGCATGAATTCACATCGCTCGACGACTTCAAGCAGGCTATATACGAACACGGCATCACCGAATCATCGCTCAAACTGCTCTCCGGCGCCGACCTCGTCACATGGCTCACCGTGCAGAAAGACAAGGACGTGGCACAGCGCGGCGTGATGCTCGAACAACTCGTGAAGCAAATCGGCGCCGCCGAAGCCAAGCGCAAGGGCTGGTATCTGCTCTATTCTATTATGCCCGAATTGGGTCTGAACTTCCAGACCGACAACCGAGCAGCCGACTATGTGAGCAAGTCGTGGCAAATCGGCTGGCTCTTCAACTGGAGCCTTATGGGGGAAACCATCGCAGGCAAATGCTACAAAGGCAACTTCGACGGCAAAGCCTTGATAAAGGAGTTTCAACAGAACTATGAGTACTCGCGTCTGAAACAGTATCTCGACGCCCGCAAGATGAGCAACTATGCGCAAGGTCTGCGGCAGATATTCGACATCAACGCCAACATCAATGCCCACAAGTCGGCACCGTACAACGACACTATGGCCACGTACAAGGCCATAGAATATCTCGGTGCGAAGCCCCACTACGCCTATAAGGGCCGACATGCCGAGACGCTCGACGACGTCATAAATATGCCGGCAGCGGATCGCCGTGACGGAGTGTCGCGCGGATTACCCGAGTTCTGCGCTCTTTTCTTCCACGAAAAGAAAGGCGAGACATTCCAATTCAGCCGCCTCGACAGCTACTATACATTCCTCAAAGAATATATTCCCGAAGCCTACCGCATATCATCGGCCGCTAACGCCGAGAACAGCATCGACGCATCAATCCACAACCGCAACCGCGCATGGAGTTCGTTGTCGAAGTGGCGCAAGTACACCACCATATTCTGCCTCGTTCCCATGATAGCCATCATCACTTGGCTTATATTTGTATCGTTCCAAAGCGATGGAGCGGCAACGCTGAAGACCGCATTTGAAGGCCTTGGTAAGATTCTCGGCTTCATCCTCGCCATTGTCGGTGTTATTGCCGGATTTGCCGGAGGATGGTTCGGAGCAGTCATCGGAGGCTTGGCCGGCTACTTTGTTCCGATATGGCTGTTCGGATTCCTTGGCGGTATGGCACCCTTCGCTCTGTCGGCATTGCTCATCGGCGCGGCCATATTCCTGATAGTCAAGCTCAACAAATTCAGCAACGACCGCTACATACCCGACAACAACGCCTACAACAATGCCTACAACCAGGCTCGCATGTACGTTGTCTGCCAAGGTCTCGGCACCTACAATCGCACATTCGGCTCGTCGAACGTGTCGCCCGAAGAAATTTTCGACAAGTCGGCATCCATCGCCGACAACCAGCGCAAGAATGTGAAGCGCACGGCCATAAAGATGATACTGCTCACAGCCGCCACCATCGGCATAGGCGTGCTGCTCGTGCGCAACTTCAACGAAGTAAAGCACGAAGCCACGGAAACATCGGCATCGATTCCCGCATACGTTTCAGGTGAATACACCGGTACATTCCACGGCCGCAGCGCCACGATGACGCTCGCGCGCACCGAAGAGAATACTTACCAAGGCATTGTCATAATCCAATACACATCGCCTATGACAATCAAGGTAAGCGGCGAATACTCACCGACGACAGGCCAACTCACTATGCATGCCGTAAAAAGCAGCGGCAAAGAAGACCCGAGCAAGACCTTCGAGGGCCGTATGACACTCCGCGACGGCAAGACAGTCTATGAAGGCTCTTACACAAACACCGCCAAAGGCAACAATCACGAATTTAACTTCACTCTGTAACAATGGATTGTCCCAAATGTAATCGACCCAACCGCTCAAAAGCAAAGTACTGCAAGTGGTGCGGTGCAAAGCTCGAAATATCCACAGGCTTCGAACCGTCGATCGACAACCTCATCGGCAAGGACGACATTGCCAAACATCTGCGCGAAGTGGTCGACACGGCCATTGCCGTCGACCGACAGGGTCGCCGCCGAGGCACCACGATGCGTGCCCGCCTCAGCTTTGCCATCACTGGGCAGTCGGGCTCGGGCAAGACGTTCGTCGCCCGTGCCATCACCCACGAACTCTACAAAGCCGGCATCATCACCAAGGACACTCCGCGCGAGGTGAAGAGCATCGAATACGATGCATTCGTCAACCCCGACAATTTCAATAAGAACATAAAGGACATCAAAGGCAATGTTCTCATCATAGACGAGGCACAGAAACACTGCCCCGGCGAGCGTGCCGATTCCGTCACCGACATCGACCGCATATTGCAGCACTGCGACGACTGGTGCGACGACCCCGACTGTCCTATAGTGATATTCGTGGGCGATGAAGACCTCGCGGCATTCTTCGAGAACAACCCGGCCGCACGAGCCATAATTCAGGAACATATCCGCGTGCCCGAGCCGTCGATTGAAGACCTCGCACATATCTGCGCCGCCGAACTCGGCAAACTCAAATATACCGCTCCGCCCGAGACTGTTCAGAAGATACAACGCGTGCTCACTGCCACCAAACGACGCGACCCGGCCAAGTTCAACCTCGGCCACGAAGCCGCTCGTATGGCCTACGAAGTATATTCCGACCCCAACGCCACAGGCACGATCGCCACACCCGAAATGATCAAGGGCGAAGAGTTCGTGCCCAAGACGCTACCGGAGATCATGGCGGAGTTCGACAAGTATGTGGGCATCGATGAAATCAAGGACGAAATCAACAAGATAGCCGCATCGGTCGAAGACGCCCGAGCCAAGGGCAAGAAACCGTCGGAAGCACTCAAAAGCCACTTTGTGTTCGTGGGCAACCCGGGCACGGGCAAAACAACCATGGCTCGCCTCTTTGCCGAAGCGCTCGGAGCCATGGGCGCACTTCCCCAAGGACACCTTGTGGAAGTCGACCCCGAGAAGCTGATTTCGCAATACATCGGCGAATCTCCCAAACTGATACGTCAGTACGTGGCACAGGCTATGGGCGGCGTGCTGTTTATCGACGAAGCCTACGGGCTCTGGAAAGGTGCCGACGACAAGGAAGGTACACAAGCCATAAACACGCTTCTCAAAGACTGTGAGGACAAACGCGGACAGTTTGTGTGCATCCTCGCCGGCTACCCCATAGAGATGAATCGCTTCATGGATGCCAACACAGGCCTCGAACGCCGCTTCGACAAGAAAATCAACTTCCGCGACTACACCGGACCGGAACTCACACAGATATTCGTCAACATGGCCACCAAGGGCAAGGAGCCTTTGACACTCGCTGACGACCTTAAAGCCGGCATCGGCCCGTTCTTCGACAAGATGTATCTGACGCGCGGCCGCCGCTTCGGCAACGCCGGCACTGTGCGCGACACGCTGCAGAAGGCTCGCGAGCGTATGCAGGCTCGCATCGCAGACGCTCGCGCCAACGGCACATTTGACTCCGCTGCCGAGAACACGATGATTATGGCCGACCTCGAAGAACAGAAGAAGCAGACAGTCAACGACATTCTCGCCACACTCGACGATATGGTGGGTATGGATTCCGTAAAGGAGCAAATCCGCGACATAGCCAAGTCGGTGAAAATGCGTCGCAAGATGATAGAAATGGGTATCGGCAACGCTTCTGTCGACAACATCCACATAGTGCTCACCGGCAACCCCGGCACAGGCAAAACGACCGTGGCCAAACGCCTCGGACAGGTATTCAAAGCCATCGGCGTAATCCCCACCGACAAAGTCGTCGTGAAGGAAGCCAAAGATATATTCGACTCCTACGCCAAGTCGGCCGGTCAGAATATGACACGAGCCGTCGACGACGCCATGGGCGGCATACTCTTCCTCGACGAGGCTTACGCCCTGCTGCCGATGAACTCCCCCGGACAAGCCGACCAGGCCGGCACAGAAGCCATCAATGCTCTGATGACTTGCATGAGCGAACGCCAAGGCCAGTTCATCACCATCATCGCCGGCTACAAGAACGAAATTGATGAGTTCATCCGCAACGCCAATCCGGGTCTCTCGCGCCGCTTCACCACCCGCATTCATATTCCCGACTACTCGGCAGCCGACCTCACTACCATATTCTTGCAACAGGTGAAGAAAGCAAAAATGAAGATAACGCCCGACGCCGAAGAATTGCTCCGCCGCAAAATCGACGAGATGGTCACGGCCAAGGATGAGAAATTCGGCAACGCCGGCACTATCATCAACCTGTTCAACGAAACTCAGCAGCGCCACTTCAAGAACCTGAGCGACGAGGATTCCGACGATCCGGAGAAGTTGATAACCATCGTCCGCGGCGATATTCCTTACGATGCTCCACGCCGTCTCGACATGGATGAGATTATGGGACAACTCGATCACCTCGTCGGCCTCAAAAGCGTCAAAGACTCGGTTCGCGACCTTGCCGATTCGCTTATGACTATGCAGGCTCGCATGGCCGATTCCGACACAAAAGAGCCTATAAACCTGTCGCACTATCTCTTCCTCGGCAACCCGGGCACTGGCAAGACAACCGTGGCACGCATCATGGGCGACATATTCTATTCGATCGGTCTGCTGCCATCCAACAAGGTTATCGAACTGTCGGCCAAAGACCTCAAAGCGCCCTATGTGGGGCAGACCGCTCCGAAGGCTCATGCGGCAATGATGCAAGGTATGGGCGGCGTGGTATTCATCGATGAGGCCTACTCCATTACACAAGGCGAAGGCGAGACAGGCTTCGGCCGAGAAGCCGTATCCGAAATACTGCAAGTGATGGAGAACTACAAGAACAAGTTCATCACCATCGCAGCCGGCTATCCCGATGAAATGGCCGAATGGCTCGACAGCAACAGCGGCCTTGCCTCGCGTTTCAACGAAACGATAATGTTCGAGGATTACTCGGCCGACGAACTCTCTCAGATAGCCTGCAACATTCTGTCGAAGCGCAATCTGCAAATCGGCGACGCCGCTCGCTCGGCAATGTTGTTATATTTCCAAAGGCTCGTCGCTCACAAGAACCGCAATTTTGCCAACGCCCGCGAGGCACGCAACTTTGCCGACAAGGTACTCATCAATCAGGGGCGGCGCCTGCGTCAGGAGATGAAACTGCCGGGCTTCGATAAAGAGCGTTACTATATTCTCGAACCCACCGACATGCTTGTCGACTAATCTAACCGAACCACCATTATGGCTGATAACATACAATGCCCTCACTGCGAGGCCGAAATCGAAGCGGACAGCATCTTCTGCGACCAATGCGGCAAGGAACTCAACAAGTGCCCGCGCTGCGGGCTGTTCCGCAGGGGACGCTTCTGCCCCACCTGCGGCGTACCGACCGAACCGGCTGCCAAACTTGCCGCTCAACAGCCGCAACAACCCGAACCGCAGCAACCTGAACAAACGCCGCAACCCGTTCAACAACCCGTTCAACAATCGTACGGCTCCGGCGGCTACAATCAGGCGTTCCCGACATCATCGCCTGCAGGCGGTAGTGGCGGCACACAGATTCAAGGAGCGGAACCGGCACAGGCCTCTCCCACAAAACTGACCTGCCGCGAACTCGGCATCATCATCCCCTTGCAACCCGATGCAGTCATCGGCCGCAACACCGGCAACTATGTGGCGCAACTTAGCGGCCTGCGCTTCCTGTCGGGACGCCACGCGCAGTTGTCGCTCAACGGCGTACAGTGGAGCATAACCGACCTCGGATCGACCAACGGCACGGCTGTCAACGGCATGCCCTGCACGCCTATGCAACCGCAACCGTTCACCCTTGGCGACACAATATGCCTGGCCAAGTCGTACAACTTTATACCCGAATGATTATGAAAATCAAATACGATGTGGTGAGCGACATGGGATGCGTGCGCGAGAACAATGAAGATATGGCACTCGTGTTCGGTTCGCTTATCCGAGACGGCAAGGAACGCTCAATGGTGAAGACCGACGGCAACCGCGTGCGATTCTCGGCCATCGTGGCCGACGGTATGGGCGGATACGGCGGCGGAGAGATTGCTTCGGAACTCACAGCGCAATCATTCGACAAATTTCTCGTCGACCTGCCGAGCGGGCTCGACGACGCCGAAGTGCGCATAGCCCTCAGTGACTGGCTTCAGGCACATAAAGAGGCTATCGGCATTCACCAGCAGCAACCCGGGCTTGAGCAGATGGGCACCACGCTCACGGGCATCTTCACCTATGAAAGTCGCCAATACCTCATCAACATAGGCGACTCGCGGGTGTACCGCTTGCGCAACGAAGCGCTGCGCCAACTCACCGAAGACCACTCGGAGCGCAACCGCACCGGCGACCCGACGGTGCCGTCAAATCTCATATACAACGCCATCGGCATACCCGGAGTCTTCATCACCACCGTAAATATGACCGAGCAATTTCCGATGCTCGACGGCGACAAGTACGTGGTATGCTCCGACGGTCTGAGCGATATGCTCGATGACGAGACCATAGAGCACATACTCAACGAAGGTGGAGGAGCGCAAGAGCTTGTCGATGCAGCAAAGGCAGCCGGCGGTCGCGACAACTGCACGGTCATCGTACTTCAGGTTTCAGGCGTGGAACAAGAGCCCGAGCAAGAGAGCTCGCAAGAGCCGATGCAAGAACCGGTTGCCGAAGAAGATGTACGTCCGCTGTTCCGCTCGTCCGATGAACGTGCCTCCGACGACGACGGCTTTGCAATCGACGAATCCGAAAATGAAATCACCACCCCTCCGCCGTTCGACGAAAGCATGGTCGTAAAGCGACAAGTACTCGATATGGAAGAAACCGTAACAGTCAATTCATCGGCACTGACCGGACTTGATGCCGTGCGTAACAACGCCGCCCGAATCGGAGAGAAATTGACATCATTCTTCGGCCGAAAGAAATAGCACTTTGCATTTTGATAAATAATCCGTAACTTTGCCAAAAGATTGTTACTAAACAGACTTATCACTAACAAAATTATAACAAATTCCGGATTATGAAGCATCTTTTACTTCCACTTATCGCCGCGACCATTGCATCGACAGCATCGGCCGCACCGTCGCTTCCAAAACTCAAACAAATTATTCCGCGCCCGACAGCGGCCGCAACAACTCCTGTATGGTGCGCCACCACTCAGGATATTTACTCATTCTGGGACGGCGAGTGGGCGCTGACCGACAAGCACTTGCTCACGTTCGACGAAAGCGGCCGCACCCTCATCGACACCGACATCGCCTATGAGGACAGCGAAGCTCTCGGACAGGTACGTGAAACCCGCACCTACACCGACGGCTTCGAACTCTACACCGGTCGCTTGATCGAAGAAAGTGATGCCGAAGGCCTTGAATGGTCTAACAATCAGCGTATCGAGCGCACTTACGATTCGAAGTTGACCGACGTAATCACCTCCAACTACGACTACCAGTGGAGCAACGATGCATGGCATCAGGTCGGCAACAACTATACACGCACCATCGAACGCGATGCCGCCGGCAACATCACCGACGTGACAATCGCCGTGCTGTACAACGGATTGTTCGACCCCACCGAGAAGTACCACATCGAATACGGCGCCGACGGCAAAGCCGCCACAATCACTCACCAATCGCTCACGTCCGATGAGAACTTCGAACTCGTATGGGAACAGGATGAACTCTACACCGACATAGTATGGGATCGCACCGACGGTCAAATATATGACACCGAGCACATAAACGGAGGAGCCAACCGCATTGCATCGTGCAAGGTGCTTGTTGACGATGACGTCATGGGCGAACTCACTATCACATACACCGACGAGGTCGGCTCGTACATCGCCGTGCTCAAAGCCGAAATCGAAGGATATAACGTAGAGCAGACATCGACCGTGAATATCCTTGACGGAAACGGCAGCTACGACCAAAAGATCCTGGCTGTGTACACCAATGATGCCGATGAGTTCACATCGCAATCCGCCACTTCCGAACAATACGAAGATCACGGCTTGCTCATCCTGGCTCATGAAGAGGAAGACGGCGAAGTGTTCACACATACTGTCGGCTATGTTGACTACGATCCGGCAAACGGCTGCCCCAAGACATACACCATCCAAGAGTATGACCCTGACGAAGATGCTATGATCAACAACATGCGCATCGAATTCAGCGACTATGTCGATGCGGCCGGCATCAACTCGATTACCGGTGACGACGCCAACGCTCCCGTCGAATACTACGACCTGCGCGGCATCCGTGTGGAGCAGCCATCGGCAGCCGGCCTTTATATCCGTCGCCAGGGCTCACAAGTCAGCAAAGTCGTTGTGAAGTAAGCGATTAACACATCATCATATAATACGTGCCGAAGGCACGTCCGTACGGGTTTGTTCTGAAACCTTACGGGCGTGCCTTTGCTGCATATTTAACATTCGATTTTTGAGCAAAAGGGTTGCAATGTGAAAAAAAACTTGTAAATTTGCACTGCACAATTTTTGCCCTCTGTGGCCTTAAATCAGGAATAATCCTAATCTATTAATTAATACCCACTTAAAATGAGAATTTCTACTCTCTTTAACAACGGGCTTATGCGCAGCATGGCAGTTGCCGCTTTGGTGGCTACCGGCTTGGCAGCATCGGCTCAGACCTTCGTTCACGAAGGGTTGATTTACAAAGTCAACAAAGGCAAGTTGGAACTCCAAGCTCCGGGCACAGCCGTTACAGCCGGCGAAACAGTTGCCGAATACACCGGCGACTACGTGATCCCGACAGCCATCGAGTACAACGGCAAGTCTTATCCCGTAAGCACCCTGAAGTCGGCATTCAAAGCTACAGGCGTACACTCTGTTGAAATCTCCAGCGGCGCCGCCATCGCTATGGCTCGCGGTTGCTTCCAGAACTGTACCAACCTCGTGTCGGCAAAGCTCAATTCCGACCTTCCCAAGTTGCTCGGTGATATCTTCAACGGTTGCACCAGCCTCACCACTGTCAACATCCCCGCATCCGTAACCGACGTTACCAGCAACGCATTCAAGGGCTGTACCGCTCTTACCACAATCACTATCGACGAAAGCGCCGAAGCTCTTGCTCTCGGTCGCGAAGCATTCGGCGAAGTTCCCGCAGTAGAACACCTCATCATGAACCGTCCTATTGCAACCACTAAGTACACCGAACAGGACGCCAAGCCCTTCCGCGGTGCCACTGCACTGAAGAAAGTTGAACTCGGCGGCACCTGCACGGCTCTCACCGATGTTTACTTTGAAAACTGTACCGCACTCACAGATGTAGAAATCACAAGCGACTTCACATCGTTCGGTTCGCGCGTATTCGCCAACACCGCAATCGCCGAATTCACAATGCCCGCAAAGGTAACAGCAGTGAGCGGCTCGATGTTTGAAAACACCAAGGCTCTCACCAAGGTCGTTCTCAACGAAGGCATCACCACCATCAGCTCTATGGCATTCAGCGGCACATCGCTCAAGGACATCAACTTCCCCACAACACTGACAAGCATCGGCCAGATGGCATTCTCGAAAGCCAACCTCACCGGTGAAGTTGTTCTTCCCGAAGGTCTCAAGAGCATCGACGCTCAGGCATTCGCCAACAACGCCAACATCACAGCCATCACACTGCCCGCCACACTGACATCGCTCGGCGACGGTGCATTCGTTGGTTGCAGCAGCCTCGCCAAGTTTGTCGTAGCTGCCGACAACACAGCGTTCGCTGCATCGGCCGACGGCTCATACATCACTACCAAGGACGGTTCGACAGTTATGGCATACGCTCCCGCAGCAGCCGCTACAGAATTCAAGGGCAACTTCACAGCCGTTGCTCCCTACGCATTCTACGGCGCCAAGAACCTCACATTGGTTGACCTTCCCGCTTGCACCAACTGGGGCGACTACGCACTCCGCGGTTCGGGTATCAAGAGCCTCAAGGTTGCCGGCACTGTAGGTCGCTACCTCGCCGCCGACTGCGCCGCTCTCGAAGCACTCACAGTCGATTGCGCCGAAGTCCCCATGGGTATCGCATACAACTGCGCCGCTCTGAGCGACGTTCAGCTCCTCCGTCCCCTCACCATCGTTCGTCAGGATGCCTTCAACGGCTGTACAAAGGTTGAGAAGCTCGACCTCGGCAAGATCCTCGCCATCCTCGAAACAGACTGCTTCGCAAACTCGGGCCTCAAGGAAATCACCGTTGCTTCTTACTATCCCGCAGCAATGGCCGAAGGCGTATTCACCGAAGCATCCAACATCACAGTTACAGTCCCCAACTCACTCGTTGAAGCATACAAGGTAGCCGCAGGTTGGAAGTACCTCACCATCCAAGGTGATGAAAACCTCGCAATCGGTGGCGAAAGCCTCGGTATGCCCGCCGGCCTCTACTACGCAGGCGACGACGACAACCTCCACTGCCTCTATCAGAAGGGTGGCGACGACACCTACGAAATCGGTATGAAGCACACCTTCCAACTCGTTGAATTCTCCAACCGTATCTATGGTGCCAGCGCAGGCAACAAGTTCTGGTACGAAGGCGCCGCATCGGCAGTCAACGGCGACGGAAAGCTCTTCTACATCTCGAAGGTAGGCGACGAACTCTTCCAGGCAGTAGTACTCGACAACACCGGCGGCAACGCTTACAAAGACCCCACCGGCCTCTACATCTACGGCTCTACTCTCTATGTAAACGACCGTAACGTATGCGTTCGCAAGATTTCGGCCGACGCTATCGCACTCCCCATCAACTATCCGTCGTGGATGGAAAACAACTGGATGCCTTTCTACGGCGGTACATGGACCTACGGCTGTATCAAGAACGGCTTCGCCATCACTCAGGATCAGGATGCCGAAGGCAATCCCGAACCTCGCTACTGGGTAGGTATGAAGTACAACGGCTGCGGCCTCTTCTCGTTCAAACAGGGCAACATCGGCACATCTTCTTCGGAAGTAGGTTCACCCAACGGTGCCGTTGAATACCTCACCGGCCTCGGCATGATCGCAACAGCATTCAACATCGATACCAAGCACGGCGACCTCTACATGTACATCGAAACCGCCGGCACAGAGAACAGCCTCATCAAGGGCGGTCTCTACCGTATCAAGCTCGAAGACCTCGAACAGAACCCCACTCCCTCGGCAGCAGACTTCACCGAAGTTCTCGGCGCTCAGCTCATCGACGGTTCGCCCGTGAAGTATGAAGGCAACGCCACCAACGAACACGTAGGTATCTCGCAGCTCGCTATCGATGCCAACGGTGAATATATGTACTGGTGCTACCGTGCTCCCGACCAGGCTGAAGCCGACGAAAACGAAGCACAAGACTTCGCCGCTCAGAGCGCAGGCAAGTACTGGTGGGCCGAAAAGTACGACGCTACCAACCCCTTGCACCACTCGGGCATCAAGCGTATCAAACTCGGTGAAGAAAACCCGACAGTCGAAATGGTTGCTCCCGACGTGACCGGTTACGGTATCGTAGCCCTCAACTACGAAGGCTCGACCAAGCCCGCCGACGGTGTTACCGCTCCCGTGGTTGAAACCGAAAACCTCGTAACAGTAGACGGCGGCAACGTAACAGTTGCTCAGGATGCAGCAGTGGTTGTTTACAACGCAGCAGGCATCATGGTTGACTTCGCCAACCTCACCGCAGGTTTTACCTACTCTACAGCCAACCTCGCAGCAGGCCTCTACCTCGTGGAAGCTCGCACAGCAGCAGGTACACAGGTTGTGAAGGTGGTTAAATAATCCGCAAAATACATCCTTACATACTCAGCGCTCCGTCATCGCGACGGGGCGCTGATTTTTTGTACCCGATTTTTACATTTATTCGCTAAATAAATCGCCCGTACTATATTATAAATCCGAAATTATCAGTAATTTTGCTGCAAAGTATACAATCTGTATTATCACTAAATAAACTCAACTATGAATTGCAAAGTTTGCTACATCATTGCACTCGGCGCAGCGGTTGCCCTCACATCGTGCGGCAAGAAGCTGGGCCAGTTCAGCTCTGATTATTTCACGGTAAATCCCAATCCGCTCGAAGTTGTAGGTGAAGACGTTCCCGCTCGTATCAGCGCCAAGATTCCCGCCAAGTTCTTCCTCCGCAATGCGGAAGTCACCGTGACACCCGTGCTCGTGTTCAACGGTACTGAAGTCACCTCGCAGCCCTACTCGTTCCAGGGTGAAAAGGTTCGCGGCAACGCACCCGTCATCTCCTACGAATACGGCGGCAACGTAACCATCCCCGCCAACTTCGACTACGTTCCCGAAATGGCTAAGAGCGACCTCGAACTCGCTTTCACCGTCACTCAGGGCAACAAGCAGTATGTTCTTCCCCGCGTCAAAGTAGCTGACGGCGTCATCGCCACTGCAGCTCTCGCATCGGCCAAATCGGTAGCACCCGCACTCGCAGCCGACTCGTTCCAGCGCGTGATCAACGAACGCTATGCAGCCGACATCAAGTTCCTCATCAACCAGGCCAACATCCGCTCCGGTGAACTCAACACCGACGCTATGAACGAACTTCGTCGTGAGATTGCCAATGCAGCCGCAGCCGACAACCGCACTATCGAAGAGCTCAACATCCAATCGTACGCATCGCCCGACGGCGGTCTCGATCTCAACACCCGCCTTGCTCAGCAGCGCGAGACAAACACCACCAAGTATCTCCGCGGTCAGCTTGACAAGGACAAGATCACAGAATTCGGCGAACTCACATCGCAGTTCACCGCCGAAGACTGGGAAGGCTTCAGCCGTCTCGTTGCTCAGAGCAATATTCAGGACAAGGACCTTATCCTCAGCGTACTCTCGATGTACAAAGACCCCGAAGAACGCGAACGCGAAATCCGCAACCTCTCCAATGTATTCGAACAGCTCGCCGACCAGATTCTGCCTCAGCTCCGCTACTCGCGCATCACGGCATCGATCAACATCGTAGGCAAGAGCGATGAAGAACTCACCGCCCTCGCAGCCAACAATCCTTCGGCTCTGACCGTCGACGAACTCCTCTATGCAGCCACTCTCACAGATGACAATGCAAAGCGCATGAGCATCTACAAGAGCGCTACAGAGCTGTTCCCCAACGACTACCGCACATGGAACGACCTCGGTCTCACTCAGTACGTAGCCGGTGACTACGCAGCCGCAGAAACATCATTCCGCAAAGCCGGCTCTATCAAGGGCAGCGGCAGCGAACCTTCTATGAACCTCGGCCTCGTAGAACTCAACAAGGGCAACTACCAGCGTGCCAACCAGCTCTTTGGCTCGGCAGCCGGCCTCGACGCTCTCAATGACGCCCTCGGTGTTTACTACCTCAAGACAGGCGATAACGCAGCTGCAGTTCGCGCATTCGGCAACAGCAAGAGCAACAACGCCGCCCTCGCCCAGATCCTCACCAAGGACTACAGCAAGGCCAAGCAGACTCTCGCAGGCATCAGCACCCCCGACGCCACCACATACTACCTGATGGCCATTCTCGGTGCTCGTACCAACAACGAGCAGATGCTCAACACTAACCTCCGTCAGGCCGTTCGCCTCGACTCGTCGCTCGCCGACGCAGCTCGCAACGACCTCGAATTTGCAGGCTTCAACCTCTCCCGCGCTTTGAATTAATAATCGCGAGATAGAATAATACAGCGAGGAGCAGTGCCGCAAGGCATTGCTCCTCGTTTTTTAACGACCGACCCGTACGGACGTGCCTTTGGCACGTTTTGAGCGCAAAACATTAAATCCGGACAATCTATGGGAGATTATATCGCACTACAAATATTTGCGACAATACACAGCAAACGTGCCAAAGGCACGTCCGTACATGTTGGCCGCTTCGCATGCCGCTACAGGTGGGCGGCACCGATTAAAAACGACGGCGCCGCGGCATCGGATGATGCTGCGGCGCTGCGGTTATCGGCATATGCCGATTTGACTTTCGATATCCGATGCGGATTATTCGTTGCCTGCGAGGGGCGTCGGAACGACGAATACTCGGGCGGCAAGCTCCTGATCGAACTGATAGAGAGCCATCGGGGTGTCGCCGGCGAGCTTCAAGCGGCCGATAAGTGTATGGCAGTTGTCCTCTTCCTCAACCTGCTCCGAAACGAACCAGTCGAGCTTGCCGCGTGTGGCATAATCTTTTTCGGCTTCAGCAAGAGCATAGAGGTTGTTGATGAGTGATGTCACCTTCTCCTCGTGAGTAAGAGTCGCTTGGAAAGCATCGAGAGGCGATGCCCACGACGTCGGGACTTCTGCGATAGGAGCGAGGACCACACGTGCGCCGCGCGAGTTGATGTAGTTCATAAAGATTTCGGCATGAGCCTGTTCTTCCTTGAACTGAACCTTGAACCAGTTGGCGATGCCGGGATAGCCTTCGTTCTGGAAGTGCATCGACATTGACAGATAGAGATAGGCCGACCACAGTTCGGCATTGACCTGCGCATTGAGCGCATCCTGTAATTTGGGACTGAGCATATACGTTTGAGTTTAACTTTTTATTATATAACCGACCGGCTACGAATAATGTTCGATAGCCGGCCGGAGTTATAGCGGTTTATAAATTCAAATATCGATTAGCGCACAACGATTTTCGATACTTCGTTGCCCTGACGACGGATGTAGATGCCGGGGGTAACATCGCCGTTGACGCGACGGCCGCTGAGGTCGTAGAATTCAACGGGAGCGTTGTTGTCGACATTGTCGACAGTGACATTGTAGATACCTGAGCGAGGATCTGTTGTGAAGCGCGAAATCTTGTTGTCGCGCAGCAGCACGAGCGAGAAGTGTGCTTCGGTGACATTGCCTGCTTCGTCGGTGTAGACTGTCGGGAAACCGGTTGTAAGAGTGTTGACAGGTTCGCCTGCAACGTCGATGCCGGTGAGAGTGATTTCTTCGGGAGCACCTGTGCCGCGCGAGATGTTGTAGAGATGCAGCGGAGCGGCATCGCCGGGAGTAGCCATTGTCATCAGCACGTAATCGCCCCACTTGAAGAAGCCTGCGCCGAGGGTGTTGCGCGAAATGTCTTTCGACGATTCGGTGAGAGCAACGCCGTTGAGAGCGTGGTTGAATTCGTATTCGCGGATGCCGTAGTCCGTACCGTTGTCGAGTACATAGAAGCGGTGACGGTCGGCGGGTGTAACGACATATTGGAAGTCGGTACCCATCTTCTTGGCTGCGAGCTGCGAGGGACGGCTTACTTCACCTTCGGTGATAACACCGTCGACAACGTTGAAGAGAGCATTGCGGATGGCGGCAGATGAAGCGGTCGATACGCACGACATAACGATTTCGCCTTCGTCAACAGTACCGCGGTATGCAAATGTATCACCTGCGTATGCACGATACCACGCACCTGCTGTCTGAGTTGTGAACCAAGCTACGGGGTTGCCTGAAGGCAAACCGTTTTCATCCTTTTCCCAACGATAGAAGGTGACTTCGCCGCGAGTTTCGCCGGCGTCGACATATTTGTCGTCGTACTGGTTCTTAGACTTTGACACTGCTACGAGCGTACCGTCGCCTGTAACCTGGATATCACCTACTGAGGCGATACCGCCCTCGCAACCGTCTGTTGATACTTCTGTAAGTGCCTGACCGTTGTTGGCATCGAGTACCACAATCTTGGCGTTACCTTCGGCGTCGTGACCGAGGACATAGAGATGATTCTTAACCCAGATGAGGCGTTCGGGAGTAGCGCCTTCGAGCTGAGCGATCGGAGTGTCGACATAGTCGCCGCGAAGGTCGTAATCGCTCTGAAGGGCAGTACCTGCCGGAACGGGGTTAGGATAGTTGAGTTCTTCGCCGGGACGGCCGTTGTAGTAGATGTCGGTGAGATAGCACTTGGGATAAACTGTGGCATCCGCTTTCACTTCTACTTCGACGGGAGCGCTTTCAAGATATTCGGGATGCTCGAATGTGAGCGAGTACATACCCGGTTCGAGGCCGCGGAATACGAATGCACCGTTGTAGAATTCGTCGGTGGTGTATTCTGCCACCTTGGTTTCACCCTTCCAAAGGTAAACCTTGCAACCGTTGACAGGTTTCAGTTCGTCTTCCGAGCCGGGGATGGCTGCATAGAGCTTATCGGCGAATGTCACGTGACCGTCGCGAACGATACCGTAGATTTCACCTGTCTTGTCGCGGTTTTCAAATTCAAAATATTCTTCGACACCGCGAGCATACTGATAACCTTCGATGATGTCGACATCGAAGTTCATTGCGCGGTGGGTCGACGGCATATAGGTGTGGAAGAAGCCTTCGACGAGGTAGCCGGGAGTGCCGTGCTTCAACACGCCGAGGTAGCCGTAGTAGCCGAGGCCGTTGGTCGAACCGCCTTTGTAGAAGTCAACGTCACCATAGATATAAGGTGTGGAAACTGTCCAGCAAGCATGCTCATTAGCGAAAGCGAACTTAGTAGCTGCTTCGGCGATTTCATACGAGCCTTCTACTGCGGCATTCTCGCTGCCGTTGTGGCCGCGATAAAGAATCGAATAGTAGTTGACAGAGAATACCGATGCAGCGTTCGAGTGAATCGACATAAACACGTCGAACTCGTTCTGATCCACCTCACAGCAGATTTCATAGAGCGAACGGTTGTACTTGTCGGCATTGGCTGAGCTGCCGGTGTTGCTCGATGAATACGGGCCGTTCTTCACACGGCTCATCACGATATTCTGGCTCAGGTCGCGAGCCGCACCGATTTCCCAACGTTCGCCGGTCTGATTGAGAGTGCGGTCGAACGGCATACCGAGTTGAATCAGTTTTTCAAGCACACCGAAGCCCTTGATAAGGTCGGTGTTCGATTCGAAGAAGCCTGTGGTATCGGTTCCTTCCGATGTGTACGCGGGCTTGCCGATCACCTGCATCGGTCGGTCATTGCCGGTCCATGAACCGTGGCCGGGATTAATATAAACACGCAGTTCGTTGAGGTCGACTTGCGCTGAGGCGGCTGCGGTGCTCATAAGCACCAACGCTGCTGCTAAAAACTTTCCTTTCATAGCGATAGATGTTTATGAGTTACTTTTTGAGGTTGATGACATAGAGTTGACCGTCGGCGGTGGTGAACAGAATCTTGGAAGCGTCGGCCGATGCCGAAGGACCGAGAGCCACTACGTCGCTGCCGGTGAGGGTCTGGATTGTGCCGTCGAGGTTGGCGGCAACAATCGACGACGAGGTGATGTATTCACCGTTGTCATAGTCCTGACAACCGATCACGATGTCGTTGCCGAGCCAACGCGGAGCGTGGATGTAGCCGAGGGGGCGAACGTCACTACCATCGAGGTTGCAGACAAAGCAGCCGCGATACGAGCAGTAGTAGGCAATCTTGGTGCCGTCGGGCGACAAAGTCGGCCACAGATAGCTGCCGCGGCCCTGCGGATCGATAAACTTGGTGGTGCCGTCGGGCATAGTCACTTCGAGGTGACCTTTGTTCACACCGACAACAGCCGACGGAGCGGCTTTCACAGCCTGCCCACGCATCGACATTGCTTGCAGGCGACCGCCGGCATTAATCGACAGAGTACCTGTGGTGCTGACAGAGTAGTTTGCGGCATGGCGAGCCGGAGCGGCGATAGTGCGTGTGAAACCGTCGGTGAGGTCGAGAGTTTCAACCGAGTAGTAGCGCAGACGATTCTGAGCCGTGGTTGCACGCTTGAATACAAAGCCTTGGCCGTTGGGCGAAAATGCCATGTCGAGTATCGAACCGTTGGCGGCCACAGCCTTTACGGCACCGGTAGCCAGATCCACCTTCGACAAGGTGTTGTCACCATAGTTTGATACGATAGCAAAACTGCCGTCGGGGCTCATTCGGGCGATGTCAACCGCTATGGGCGATGCCGTAGCGATGCGATTGACCGAAGCCACCTCGACCACCTGAGCCGAAGCCGCCATCGAGGCAACTATCAAAGCAACAGTAAGTAAAGATTTTTTCATGCTTGGTATTTTAGGTTACTAAATAGGTTTTATAGAGTTACATTGCCAATCGTCGTGATTGACAACGTCAAATTTACAACATTTTTACCGTTCCACACATCAAAACGGCAAAAATATTTCAAATCTATTCAATGATTTCAGACAGATAATTCTCGATTATCGGTTTCCGTTCAGGAATATCGTCCTGAATAGTATTCCATTTATATTTATTGCATCCAATATATGCTGCAGACGGCCACGATCCTTAACTAATTCTCTCATAGATCAAAAACTTATCATTGTCGGCCGATTCTCGGGCAAAAGGAAGGAGTCTGTCCGCTTCGACCATATCGACCTTGCGATGGAGCAAATCTTCAAGGTTGATTATCATACCGGCAATTTTCATTAAGGATATTTTCGTGTTTGCCCGATCATACTCCACAAGAATATCAACATCGCTATTCGGCTTTTCCTCTCCACGCGAGCACGAGCCGAACAACCATGCCTTTTTGACAGGCTGTCCACCAAAGAATTGCTGTATCTTCGGTATCATCATTTGTACATTCTTGCTAATCATAATGCGCACATATGTAATACATCGCAAATGTATATCTTTATTGTGAAAACACCAAATATTTAAATCGAATTTCCGCTTCAGCGATTTTAACAGTTGAAAGGATTGTGCAACAGCGGCGAAGCGGACGAAGTTCATTTTATGCTGTAAAACATAAATATCATAACAGACAACTTTTCAATTGCTTACAGCCGCGACTAAGGCAACGGAAAATTCGTTATACTTTTTTAATGCGGAAAAATTTCCGAAATCGTCGTTTTTTTCGTAACTTCGGGACGTGTTCGGAAATTTCTGAAACATTTTTAACAAAACGGCGGAACAAATGCCGGCCGCTCTCGCGAATCGAAAGCACGAGTGTTGACTTTCCGCTTACAAACTAACCACCAATAAAGAACCTGCAGAATTCTCTCCTCACTTGATCTGAAAATGAAACTCTCTCTAAAATTTCTTTCAGCGGCAGCGCTTTCGATAGGCGCTTTGTTCTCGGCAACCGATGCAGCGGCCCAGAACTATCGTCTGCCCGGGCAGCACACCCAGCAGCACGATAATCTCATCGCCAGCCAAGGCCCCAACGCCGTAGAATCGGACAATACAACCAAATATCTCGAATCACTCTTCGCCGAAGAAGAAGAACCGGAAGGCGATATCTACGAAGCCGGATGGTCGAGCGGCTTTGTCAACTGCTATGCCGGCGTATCCGTGCCGC
Organism: uncultured Bacteroidales bacterium; assembly: GCA_937995285.1. Lineage (GTDB taxonomy): Bacteria > Bacteroidota > Bacteroidia > Bacteroidales > Muribaculaceae > CAG-873. The sequence continues at coordinate 21,586 of CALKKU010000018.1, forward strand.
AAACAGCCGTCATCGATGTTCGCAACTTCGCTATGCCCCACCCCGGATACATCACATCACCTTACGGCTATCGTCGCCGCTTCCGCCGTATGCACAAAGGCATCGACATCAAAGCCAACACCGGCGATACAATCCGTGCGGCATTCGACGGACGTGTACGTCTCACCAAATTCGAGCGTCGCGGCTACGGCTACTACGTGGTTGTCCGCCACACCAATGACCTTGAGACCGTCTACGGTCACCTCTCGAAGTTCCTCGTAAAACCCGACCAGTACGTACATGCAGGCGATCCCATCGCATTGGCCGGCAACACGGGGCGTTCGTTCGGCTCGCACCTCCACTTCGAGACCCGCTTTATGGGCTATGCCATTAATCCGGCGGCCATCTTCGACTTCGCCAATCAGACTACCCACACCGATTACTATACATTCGACAAGAATACGTATCAGCTCGCTCGTAACTTCTCTCCCGAAGCCAACGAAGCATACGCCGCTCAGTACCGCGCCACGCACCGTGTAGAATACGGCAGCAATATGCCCGGCAACAACCGTTCGGCAAATCGCAGCGCCGGCAACAAATATTACACCGTACGCTCGGGCGACTCGCTCAGCCGTATCGCATCGCGCAACGGCACAACGGTTCGCAACATCTGCCGCCTCAACGGCATCAAGTCGTCGGCGAAGATAAAGCCCGGACAGAAACTCCGCGTTCGCTGATACAGATACACAGACAGAAAAAAGACTAACTACTAAATAGAGAGGCTCGCGACAATTATGTCGGAGCCTCCCGTTTATTATAATAGCGATGAGACTGAAGATTACACTTATTATTGTTATCGCGGCGATGACGCTCTCGGGCATCGTACGAGCCGAGCGCAAATACGATGACAAGGACTTCGCAAAAATCATCGAACAATACGACGTGGCCGACACAGTGATGCATGCACCGACAGCCGGCGACTTTTGGCTACTGCTGCAATCGACCGATGACCGCTATCGCAAAATATCGAAATCGCTCGGCAGCAACGGCGACCGCGACCTCAAGCACGACCTTATCCGAACGCTGAGCAACTGCGACGCCTACTTCCGCAACGTGCCTACGTGCAACGACCTCTATGACTTGTCGGAGAGCCTCGTCGAGGCCTCCGGACTGCGTGCCGTAAACCCGCTTGCTATCCTCAGTTTCACCACTGAATCCGACATAGCCGCATTCGGCTACCCGAACGGATACATATTTATGACCCGACCGCTCTACGACCTGGTAGGCGGCAATCGCACAGACTTGCAAGGTCTGCTCGCCGCCGAAGGGGCGCACTACGCCCTGCAGCACGCCTACGGCCACGCCAAGTGGGAGAAGTCGCGTCGCAACCGCCATCGCTGGGCACGCATACTTGGAGCAATCGGCATCACTACCGCAGGCATCATTCTCGAAGACCAGAGCCAAGGCATATTCCCTGGCACGGAAATCGGTCTTATGGTCGGCACGGCAATGGTGATGGGCGATACACCCGCACGCTACAACATGCAGTACACACCCAAGCAGATATTTGAAGCCGACATCATCGCTTACCGCTTTATGGAATGGCTCGGCAAAGGCGGACATTCATATATCAATACCTTGAGGCTTGCAGGCTACCACATAGATGCCGCCAACTACCAGGGGCCTGATTGTCCGACAGTGGCGCAACGCATCGCCTTGCTCGAATACCTCGAAGCGCATCCCGAACTGCACCGACACGTCAAAGCCGCCAAGCGACAGCCGAAGTATGTGCAACATCATTTTTCGATTTTCGAGCCTCGCAACTACCGATAGCGATACGCGCATAAACTCAACGGCGACTTAATTTGTTACAAAATACATAAATACATTCCGATTAAATTACTCAACACTCCACAATCATGAGACGCTACGCAGCATCTTTATTCATCATCGCGGCTACGGCACTTGTCTACACATCGTGCAAGCAGACAACTCCGGAAACGGAACCTGAAGCCGACACATCAAATTCCATCTGCTTCGAGACACGCTCCGGCTCGGCAACATTCCGCCTCACAAACTCGGCGGCAGACTTCGAGCAGGATTCCGACCTCACATACTTTGATTCGGTAAATCTCATTATGCCTACAGCCATCTACGAGCACAACATCGCCGCATTGCGCGATACTATCCTAAAAGTAGCATTCGACACCATCGCGCCCGATTTCGATGATGCGATGAGCAAGTATTTCATCGCTTCGGCTGGTGAAGCAGGCTACACTCCCTCGGCTACATCCAACGCCGGAAACCTGAAAATGCTCTCCGACGGCATGACAATCGTTGACGGCAAGGTATTCTCGATGACAGACCGCATTCTGACATATCGCGTAAGCAACTATACATATCCTCCGCGTGCGGCTCACGGCATAACCGAAAACCGCTACATCACCTACGATATGAAGCGCGGCAGCATCGTCACACTCGACTCAGTCTTCACCGCTGACGGCCTCACGGCACTTCCTGCGGTGATAGCAAAGCGTGCAAAGCAGATGAAAGCGCAACTCGGCGAAACGAGCATCACGGCGCTGCCGATGGCCGGCAATTTCTGTGTAGACATTGACGGCAACCTTTCGTTCATCTATGCGCCATACGAAGTGGCATCATATGCTCAGGGAGAAATCTCCGTATCGTTCTATCCCTACGAACTCTCCGACTACCTGACGCCCCTCGGCCGCGACATACTCGGACTGCAATAATTTCGAGCAGGATTTAACGAAGAGGGTGTTGCAAATTAACGTAATGCCGGCGAAAGCCGGCAAATGTAGGGGGCTGTGTCGTAATTACGTATTACGGCGCAGCCTCTGATTTTTAAGGTCCGAG
>CALKKU010000019.1 GCA_937995285.1 uncultured Bacteroidales bacterium
GTGTTGTCGGGCGTCACCCCTGCCGTAAGATATATTCCCGAATACGCCGAATTGCGCCCGGCGGGAGACAGAAACAATGAGAAATACGTCTTGTAAGGCGTCTTGTCGAGGCTGAAACGCGTGTCGCGATATATGCGATAAGTGGCCGCACGGGCATCGAAGCGGCTGTAAGCCGGCTCCCAGGCGGCACACGCGGCAATGAAGCGGTCGGCATCGTCCATCCACAGTTGGCGCACGTCGTCAAATTCAGCCTTATGCTGTTGAAACCACACACGGTTGTTGTTGTCGGCCAGTCGGCGCAGAAAAGGTATCGGGTTCATTGAAGTGTCTGTCTTAAAAATTACACGGCAAATATACAATTTTATCTAAAAATTACGAGCCGTTGTTGGCGTTTTTAATTAATGTGCATACCTTTGCAGTATGTGTACGTCGGTCAGATGGATCGCAATTGCAGCGCTCGCCTTGCTTGCCGCGCTGTCGGCCTGGGCCGGCGGCTCGGGGCGTCGTACGCTCGAAAATCCCGGGTCGGTGCGATTGGCCGCACATCAGGGTTACTCGTGGTACATCGACGACGACGGCGAGACCATCGCCATCATCCACCTCCACCGCATCACCTGCTACCCGCCGCAGAAGTTCAAAAACAAAAAAGACGAGCAATACTACTGGCGCACCGTCCGCAACGTGCGCGTCACCCTGCCATACGCCAAACTCATAGGCGAAACTCTCATCGAGACCTACGAATACATCGAAACATTCGCCACCACCAAAGAGCGCGAAGCCTACCTCAAGCGCATGGAGAGTTCGCTGTTCAAGCAGTACAAGCCCGTGCTGAAGCGCTTCAGCCGCTCACAGGCCAAAATACTCATCAAACTCATCCAGCGCGAGACCAACCAGTCGAGCTACGACATCGTCAAAGCCTTCCTCGGCTCGTTCCGCGCCACATTCTGGCAAGGCTTCGGTCGCCTGTTCGGCGTGAGCCTCAAGAGCAGCTACGACCCCGCGCACAACCACGACGACGCCACCATCGACCGAATCGCCACCCTTATAGAGGAGGGCGCGCTGTGACATCCGCATCCCGGGTTCCGTCCTACGAAGTGTTGCGTGCCCGCTACGAAGCCTACCTGATGCTCGAGCGCGGCCTCAGCGACAACACCCGCGAAGCCTACATCTACGACCTCGACAGCCTGCAACAATTTATGGAGCCGCGCGGCCTCGACTTCCCCGACCTGCGCATCGAACACCTCGAAGAGTTCATATCCGTACTCTGCGACCTCGGCATTGCACCGCGCTCCATAGCGCGCACCGTCTCGGGCATAAAATCCGTGTTCCACTACCTGCGCCTCGAACACCACATCGACACCGACCCCTCGCTCCTGCTCGAAAGCCCCCGCATCGGCCAGCACCTGCCCGAAGTGCTCACCGTCGAAGAAATCGACCGCCTCATCGAATCCATCGACACCACCACAGCCATCGGCCGTCGCAACTGCGCCATCATCGAAACCCTCTACAGCTGCGGACTGCGCGTGAGCGAACTCTGCAACCTCGAAATCGGCCGCATCGACTTCGACAACGCCGTGATGCTCATCACCGGCAAAGGCAACAAAGAGCGCCTCGTACCGGTGTCGACCACCGCACTGCAGCGCATCAGCGACTACATCGCCGACGACCGCAGCAACGTCCCGGTGAAGCCCGGCGAAGAAGACATCGTATTCCTCAACGTGCGCGGACACCGCCTCACCCGCCAGATGATATTCCACATAATGCGCGTGCAAGCCGAGGCCGCCGGCATTCGTCGCGTCATCTCGCCACATACCCTGCGCCACTCGTTCGCCACCCACCTGCTCGAAGGCGGAGCCAATCTCCGCGCCATACAGCAGATGCTCGGCCACACCACCATCGCCACCACCGAAATATACCTCCACCTCGACAACACATCACTCCGCCGCGAAATCCTCACCCACCATCCCCGCAACATCAAGTAATAAAAAATTCCTCACCCGAACGATTTTCGGATGAGGAACAGTAGTCTTACCAGGATTCGAACCTGGACAGACAGAACCAAAACCTGTAGTGCTACCATTACACCATAAGACTGTCCACGCTCTTCCACAGAAAAGCACGGCAAAGTTAGCACATTTATTCCGCATCGCCAAATTTCCAACGACTTTTCACAAAATTTTTTCCGCACAATCAGCCATCTGACGCCTGCAAATCCGCCCCGAGCCACACCTCGTTTAATAAATCCAAAAAGTTGCATTTAAATAAAAAATATTACTTACCTTTGCACAGGTACAAGAAGTCCCTCTGCACTTCTGTTTAAATGACCTTAAACCAACATGTTAGAGAAAACCAACGTAAAAGTCCTCGACAAGGTTGTGGTCCGGTTCTCGGGCGACTCGGGCGACGGCATGCAACTTGCCGGCAACATTTTCACAAATGTATCGGCCGGAGTAGGCAACCAGGTGTCGACTTTCCCTGATTATCCCGCCGAAATCCGTGCTCCGCAAGGTTCGCTGAGCGGCGTGTCGGGATTCCAAGTAAGCGTCGGCGTGGGCGTCCACACCCCCGGCGACAAGTGCGATGTGCTCATTGCTATGAACCCTGCCGCTCTGAAGCAGAACGTGAAGTTCCTCAAGCCCACAGGCGTCATCATCGTCGATATCGACTCCTTCAAAGAAGCCGACCTGCGCAAAGCGCTCTTCACCACCGACGATCCCTTCACCGAACTCGGCATCAAGGCACAGATAGTTCAAGTTCCTGTCACGAGCATGACCAAGGCCGCCCTCGAAAGTTCGGGCCTCGACAACAAGAGCATTCTGAAGTGTCGCAACATCTTCGCCCTCGGCCTCGTATGCTGGCTCTTCGACCGTCCGCTCGACAGCGCACTCCACCACCTCAAAAATAAATTTGCCAAGAAACCCGCCGTATTCGAAGCCAACGCCAAAGTCATCGAAGCCGGCTACAACTACGGTAACAACATACACGCCTCGGTATCGACCTACCGCATCGAGAGCGACGAACCCCGCCCCGGCGTCTACACCGACATCAACGGCAACACCGCCACCGCCTGGGGCCTCATCATGGCCTCGCAGAAGTCGGGCCGCCCGCTCTTCCTCGGCTCATACCCCATCACACCGGCCACCGACATCCTCCACGAACTTGCCAAGCGCAAGGACCTCGGTGTCAAAGCCATTCAGATGGAAGACGAAATCGCCGGCGTATGCTCCGCAATCGGCGCATCATTTGCCGGCAACCTCGCCGTGACATCCACCTCAGGCCCCGGCCTCGCCCTCAAGAGCGAAGGCATCGGCCTCGCCGTCATGGCCGAACTTCCCTTGGTCGTAATCGACGTGCAGCGCGGTGGCCCCTCCACCGGCCTGCCCACCAAAACCGAGCAGACCGACCTGATGCAGGCACTCTACGGCCGCAACGGCGAATCGCCCGTGGCAGTCGTCGCAGCCGCCACACCCACCGACTGCTTCACCATGGCATTCGAAGCCGCACGCATCGCCATCGAGCACATGACACCCGTCATCCTCCTCACCGACGCCTTCATCGGCAACGGTTCGAGCGCATGGCGCATCCCCGACGACAACGAATATCCCGAAATCAAGCCCCGCTACGTGTCGGCCGAGCAGATCGCCAACGGTTGGCGTCCCTACGACCGCGATGAAAAGACTAAAGTTCGCTACTGGGCTATCCCCGGCACCGAAGGCGCCATGCACCGCCTCGGCGGCCTTGAAAAAGACAGCGTCACCGGCGCCATCTCCACCGACCCCGCCAACCACGAAAAGATGGTGCTCACCCGTCGCGAGAAGATAGCACGCATCGCCGACGACATCCCCGCACTCGAAGTACTCGGCAACAAAGACGCCGACACGCTCCTCGTGGGCTGGGGCGGCACCTACGGACATCTCCGCACCGCCGTCGACAACCTCAACGCCGCCGGCACACCCGTGGCACTCGCCCACCTGCGCTACATCAATCCCCTGCCCGCCAACGCCCTCGACATCATGCGCTCCTACAAGCGCGTCATCGTGGCCGAACTCAATACCGGCATGCTCGCCGACTATCTCCAGAGCAAACTTCCCGGCGTCGAAATCCTCCGCATCAACAAGATTCAAGGCCAGCCCTTCACCGTCGCAGAGGTAGAAGAAAATGTCAAACGCTTCATCCAACACTGAAACTATGGAACAGCCCAACTTTACAGCAGCCTCATATAAGAGCGATCAATCAGTGCGCTGGTGTCCCGGATGCGGCGACCACGCTATCCTCAACACCCTCCACAAGGCTATGGCCACCCTCGGCGTAGCGCCACACATGACAGCCGTCATCTCCGGCATCGGTTGCTCCTCGCGCCTGCCCTACTATATGAACACCTACGGCTTCCACACCATCCACGGACGTGCAGCCGCAATCGCCACCGGCTTCAAGGTAGCCAACCCCGAGATGACCGTATGGCAAATATCGGGCGACGGCGACGGCCTCGCCATCGGCGGCAACCACTTCATCCACGCCGTCCGCCGCAACATCGACATCAACATCATCCTCTTCAACAACAAGATCTACGGCCTCACCAAAGGCCAGTACTCGCCCACCAGCGCCCGCGGCTTCGTGTCGAAGTCCTCGCCCTACGGCACCGTTGAAGATCCCTTCATCCCCGCCGAACTCGTATTCGGCGCACGCGGCAACTTCTTCGCCCGCAGCATTGATGTCGAACTTGCCACCTCACAGGAAGTCCTCGTGGCCGCCGCTCGCCACCGGGGCACCGCCGTCACCGAGATACTACAGAACTGCGTCATCTTCAACAACGGCATCCACAACGCCATTACCGACAAAGAAGTTCGCGCCGACCGTACCATCCACCTCCGCCACGGCGAAAAGATGCTCTTCGGCAAGAACCTCGAAAAAGGTATCGTGCAAGACGGTTTCGGACTCAAAGCCGTCATCGTCGGACAAGACGGCTACACCATCGACGACGTGCTCGTCCACGACGCCCACACACCGTCCAACTTCCTCCACCAGCAGCTCGCCATGATGGACGGACACGACCTGCCGTTGGCCGTCGGCGTCATCCGCGACGTCGAAGCGCCCACCTACGAAGAAGGCGTAGCCGAACAAGTAGCGCAAGTACGCGCCGCCAAGGGCTTCAACACCCTGCGCGACATGATCCTCGCCGGCGACACCTGGACAGTAGAATAATCTCCCTATCCCATATACAAAACGGAGCGACGCCGATGACGCCGCTCCGTTTTTTCATATTCGGTCGTTAATTTGTATTCGCATTATTATATCGTCAACTTGTAGGGACGTACCTTTGGTACGTCTGCTGTGGAAGACATAATTATGGCACTATTCCTCTAATGCATAATAATCTGTGCTACAATACTATACACCACTAACAATCACAATCGCACCGTCAAAATCATAAAAATGCTTAAATACTTTTGATTATTAAAATTGTTTTTTACATTTGCACAATCTTAAATTTAATTCATCCATATGCCGAACAAAACAATTGGTATTAAATCGTTTGGAACACATAATCACTTGTAAAAATGGGTAAACACATCATTCTGTTCACATTGTTGCTTCACATTCCGGTCTGTGCTCTTGGGCGTACGGTACATTTACAAGCTATTGGCAAAGAATCGGGGTTGCCGCTGCAAGCATCAAACGCACTTTGATACCTTCGAGCACTCAGGTTGCCCGCAATTACAATACGATGCAGTTGATTACAGACTTGCAGTCGAGTGCACCCGAACTACGTATCAATCAAGCCCTGAATACAATTACCATTGACGGTGTCGCGCCGGTATTTCAAATAAACGGACGCGTGCAGAAAATTGACCGACTGATCGACCTCGCGCCCGACCGCATCGCTCGCATAGAGATGACAAATTACCATGATTTGCAATACAATGCTCCGGTATTCAATATAATCCTCAAACCGGCTCCGAGCGGTGGAACAATTTCGCTGTACACACAGGATGCTGTTACAACACCAAAGGCCTATGCCAAGGCTTCCGGAACATTTAACTACAAAAAATCGGAATTTCTGTTTGACTACAGATACATATATCGCAATTCCTCAAAAATATTCTCCAATAATCAGGAGGCTTATGTCGCGCCGGATTTTACTTGAATATACGCTGATACCCGACAAGTGATCGATCTTCGCCCTTTCCGGCGAAATCAATATGCACCGAAAAAGCCACCTGTTTTGGAATATTGACGTGTCCGCGTACTTCGGCAATTTCAATGTCGGCATCAATATCGTTCCGGTCAGAGGTCTGCAATACCAAGGCATTTCATACAACCGAGCAACGGCGTATAACGACGTCTACGCATATTACCGATACCGTCATTTTCAATTCGGGTTGCAATGGCAAAATCCACTGACCGGCAAGGCTTTCTTGACACAGACCTACAATCTGTCTAAAGTACATCCGGGATACAATGACTATTACATAAAGGACTTCAACAATATGGTCCTTACTTCCGTCCAATATCGTTTCTGAATAGGCAACGTGTACAAGAAACCGAATATCTTCACGCAAAAGGCCTCCACCGACGAGATTCTAAGAGCTTTTTAACAAACAAATCAGCGCTTCGCCGCAGTGGCGAAGCGCCGATTGAAACTTTTTATTGTCGACGTTGATTAGCGAACGACTGTCTTCGAGATCTTGTCGCCCTGACGAACGATGTACAGACCTGCTGCGGGAGCGTCAACGCGAACACCCTGAAGGTTGAAGTATTCAACGGGAGCGTTGTTGTCGATAACTGCGCTGTTCACACCTGCATTGGTTGTGAAAGTAACAACGATTGTGCCCTTGGGTTCGTCGGGAAGTGCGAAAGTGATATCGCCTTCGAAGTCAGCTTCAACAGTTGTGTTGTCGCCGTTGTGGAACCATTCGTATTCTTCGTCCAGAGGAACGTCATAGCCTGCACCGTAGTTCACTGCACCCCAGTCGGCATCGGCGATCTTGAATTCTACACCGGCTTCGATCTTGGTTTCGCCTTCAGCGTGGAAAGTGTAGTTCTTGCCGTCGGTAGAAGTGAACTGCCATGCGGGATCGGCACCCCAGCCGTTCATGCCGCCGCGAACGAAGATGTCAACGGGATCGGTAGGTTCGGGAGTTTCGGTTGTGAGAGTGATTGTGGGAGCGTCGCCCAGAACAACTACTACATGATAGTCGCCCTTCCAGGGAGTACCGATGTTGGCGTCGCCTGCTTCGAGAGCAACAGCCTGGCCGAGAGAAGCCTTGGGATAAGTACATGTCATACAGCCGGCGTTGAATTCGTCCCAGCTACCCATTGTGGTCGACACCTTGAATTCAACGAGGTTGGCAACGTCGAATACATACTGACCTTCTGTTTCTTCTACTGCGAGGGGCGATTCGGGAGTCCAACCGAGACCTTCGCCATTACCTACTACATAGAGTTGTGCGTTCATCGACACTGTTGCGAGAACGGCTGCAGCAAATGCGTAAAATTTTTTCATGCTACAAAATTTAGTTGTTAAAAAGAAAATTATTTAAAGTTTGATATAATCTGCTGTAAAAGACTCACATCGGAGATACGCCGCAAAATTACATATAATTTTTTATAAAACAGAGATTTTTCCGAAAAATCCGCAAAAAAATCGTACTTTTGTAGAAACTATCTACACCTCTATCATTATGGAATTTGTTTCAAACCGCGTAAAAGCACTGGCAGTGTCGCAAACACTTGCTATGTCGCAGAAGAGTTCCGAGCTGCGTGCCTCGGGTATCGACGTCATAAACCTGTCGGTAGGCGAACCCGATTTCCACACCCCCGACCATATCAAAGCCGCCGCCGCTCGCGCCATCGACGAGAACTACACATTCTATTCGCCCGTCCCCGGCTACCTGTCGCTGCGACAAGCCGTCTGCGACAAACTCTTGCGCGAAAACGGATTGCACTTCGAACCGACACAGATCGTCGTATCAAACGGCGCCAAGCAAGCCCTGTGCAACGTCATCCTGTCCACAGTCAATCCCGGTGATGAGGTGATTATCCCCACCCCCGCATGGGTCAGCTACGTGGAGATGGTGAAACTCGCCGAAGGCGTCAGTGTCACTGTACCCGCCGACATCGACCACGACTTCAAAGTCACACCCGAGCAACTCGAAGCCGCCATCACCGACCGCACACGCATGGTGCTCCTCTGCTCACCGTCCAACCCCACCGGCAGCGTCTACTCGCGCGACGAACTCCAAAGCCTCGTCGACGTGCTCGCTCGCCACGAAAATATCATCATCCTCGCCGACGAAATCTACGAGCACATCAACTACACCGGCTCGTTCACATCGCTCGGCTCATTCCCCGAAATCGCCGACCGCACCGTCATCATCAACGGCGTATCCAAAGCCTACGCCATGACCGGCTGGCGTATCGGCTACTGCGCCGCACCCCTGCCCATAGCCAAAGCATGCTCCAAGCTGCAAGGCCAGTACACCTCCGGAGCATCATCCATCGCCCAGAAAGCCGCCGAAGAAGCCTACAACGGCTCACAGCAGTGCGTCGCCGACATGTGCGCCGCATTCCGCCGCCGCCGCGACCTCGTCGTCGAACTCGCCTCGCAGATTCCCGGCTTCAAAGTCAACCGCCCCCAAGGCGCATTCTACCTCTTCCCCGAAGTGAGCGCACTGATGGGCAAGCGCTTCGGCGACCGCATCATAGCCACCTCCGGCGACCTCGCCATGTACCTCCTCGAAGAAGGCCACGTAGCCACCGTCGACGGCGCCGCATTCTGCGCACCCGGCTACATCCGCTTCAGCTACGCCACCTCCGACGACAACATCCGCCAGGCCATGGCCCGCATCAAAGCCGCCGTCGAAAAGTTACAATAATATATTAATGGAACAACATCATAAATCCGGATTCGTCAACATCGTCGGCAACCCCAACGTGGGCAAATCCACGCTGATGAACGAACTCGTCGGCGAGCGTATGTCGATCATCACATCTAAGGCCCAGACCACCCGTCACCGCATCATGGGCATCGTCAACGCCCCCGACTACCAGATCGTATTCTCCGACACCCCCGGCGTACTCGTCCCAAAGTACAAACTCCAGGAGAGTATGCTCGCGTTCAGCGAAGAAGCCCTCATCGACGCCGACATCCTGCTCTACGTCACCGACGTGGTCGAAGACCCCGCCAAGAACGCCGACTTCCTCAGCCGCGTCGCAGCCGAGAAGATTCCCGTACTGTTGGTAATCAACAAGATCGACCTCCTCTCGGGCCAGAAAGCCCTCGAAGACATCGTCATGCGCTGGCGCTCCATACTCCCCGACGCCGAAGTGTTCCCCACATCCGCCAAAGAGCACTTCAACGTCGCCAACCTGATGAAGCGCATAGTCGAACTCCTTCCCGAAGGCGAACCCTATTTCGGCAAAGACGCCCTCACCGACAAGCCGGCACGATTCTTCGTCACCGAAATCATC
>CALKKU010000020.1 GCA_937995285.1 uncultured Bacteroidales bacterium
AGCGCTCTTGAAGTCGTTGGCCTGTACGAGAATCTGCGATACGGAGCGTTTTTCTACGCCGCTCTTTTCTCGACGGTGATGAAGCCGACTTTCACCAAGTACCAGCGGTCGCAGTCGTCGTAGAAAGCTATCTCGGCGATGCGCGAGCGCTTCACGGCTGCGACGTCAAATTCGCCCGAGATATAGGGCTGCTGTTCCTCGGTGATGCGTGCCTCGGCTTCAGTGAAGCTGAGGGCATCCACGAGGTAGGGCTCGGTTACTTTCTTCACGGCGCCGTTTTCCTGCGTCTTGTCATATCTTACTTTACATTCAAACCAATTGGCCATAGTGATCAGAGTTTATATTGTTAATGTTGTCGTTGCCTGTACGGACGTGCCTTCGGCACGTTCTTAACGAATCCGATTTCCGAAAATCCGATTTTCGATTAAAACGTGCCGAAGGCACGTCCGTACAGGTGGCGCTATGCAATAATCATTGCTGCCGCCAATGCAAAGTTACGAATTTTTACCGTGTGGCCAAAAATATTGCGTTCGGGCGGTGATTTTGGCTCTTGGCGGCCCGGACTGCGGCGCTTCACTTTGCTGCATTTTGCCCGAATCGGCCGCTCCGGTGCTGCAAATCGGCCGTCAGGGCGGCATTTTTCTATGTTGTACAACATAATTTATCGAAATATTTTTCACCGTTATTAACTGCTTGATGTTGCGCGTGTTATGCGCCGCCTATCCGCCGAAGCCGCTCGAAATCACGCTAATAAAATGCTACGAGAAATGTTAAAATTGAATTTTTTTGGCATAAATGTGCTTAAAATACTTTTAAAATATATATCTTTGCATTTGTAATCATTGGTATTTTAGAACGCCAATGGTGCTTACAGATTGAAAGAAATTATCACTTTATTTATTATTTGTCTAACTTATTTTAGTATGAAAAAGCTGTTTCTTTTACTTGTGGCCATTCTATCCATTGGCCTGTGTGCGTCGGCGCAGACGCGCACGGTGACGGGTAGTGTGCTCGACGCCACTACGGAAGAGCCCCTCGTCGGTGCTTCGGTAGTGCCCACAGGAAGTAGTACAGGTGTCGTTACCGACTATGACGGTAACTTCACTATTGTCATTCCCGCAAGCGTTTCCAATCTGACAGTGTCGTATGTCGGTTACAACGCAAGCACAGTAGCTGTCGGCAACGGCAAGCTCACCGTGCTCCTCCAGCCGGCATCCAACGTCCTCGACGACGTCATCGCCGTTGCCTACGGTACCGCCAAGCGCTCGGAATACACCGGTGCCGCTTCGGTCGTTAAGGCGGAGCAACTCGAAGACGCTCTCGTCACCACCGTTACCGACGCTCTTACCGGTCGTGTTTCGGGTGTGCAGACCCTGAGCAGCAACGGCCAGCCCGGTAGCGAACCTACCGTCCTCATCCGTGGTGTCGGTTCTATCAACGCATCTTCTTCGCCCCTCTACGTTGTCGACGGTGTTCCCTACAGCGGTGATATCGCTGCAATTCCAGCAACCGACATCGAGGCTCTCACAGTCCTGAAGGACGCTGCATCGGCTGCTCTTTACGGTGCTCGCGGTGCCAACGGTGTTATCCTCATCACCACCAAGCGCGGTAAGGAAGGTCAGGCTCGTATCACGGTCGATGCTCGTTGGGGCGGCAACTCTCGTGCAATTCCCAACTACGACGTCGTTACAGATTCTCGTCAGTATATCGAACAAGTTTACAAGGCTCAATATATGACCGGTAAGATGTCGTTCGAAATGAATGATGCGTCCGCTCGTCAGTATGCACTTTCCAATCTGTGGTCTTCAATCGGTTATCAGACTTGGACAGCTCCCGCAGGCCAGTCTATCATCGGTGCCGACGGTCGCTTCAACCCCAATGCAACTGAAGGCTACTACAACGCTGCTGCCGGTTACTACTACAAGGGCGATGATTGGAGCGAACAACTCCAGAACGGCTTCCGTCAGGAATACAACATCAATATTTCTGGCGGTACAGATAAGTTTACCTACTACCTTGGTGCAAACTACCTCGACGACGGCGGTATCATTGCCAACTCCGATTACAAGCGTATTTCAACTCGCGCCAATGTAGATTATCAGGCTCGCAAGTGGTTGAAACTCGGTACCAATCTTACTTATACATATGTAAATACAGGTTCGCCTGACGAACAGACATCTGCCGGTTCTACAGGCAACTCGTTTATCTTTGCCAACCAGATGGCTCCCGTATATCCTATGTATGTACGCGACGCCAACGGCAATATCCAGTACAACACCACCTACGGCCGCAAGATTTACGACTTCGGCGACGGCCAGTTCGGCGCAGTTCGTAACTTTATGACAATGGGTAACCCTGCCGGTATTCTCGAATACGACTTGAATGAATACCTTATGGATATCTTCGACGGCAAGTGGTATGCTCTTATCACTCCTATCGAAGGACTTACCATCAACGGCAACATCGGTTACTTCGTAGACAATACTCGCAACCACTACGTTGCCAACTCTCTTTACGGTCAGATGGCGGCATCCGGCGGTCAGGCTTCGCAGGCACAATCCCGTACATCTACCATCAACTATCAGGCTCTTGCCGAATATCAGCGTACATTCAACAACGTTCACAACGCATCGTTGATGATCGGCTATGAAAGCTATGGTATGCATTCTGAAAATGTAAGTGCTATCGGTTCTAATCTCTACAATCCAGGACAGTGGGCTGTAAACAACACCATTGACCAACGTCGCGGTTACGGCTCTTACGGCGAATATTCTACGCGCGGTTTCTTCGGCCGTGCCAAGTACAACTACGATTCTCGCTACTTCTTCGCCGCTACATTCCGTCGCGACGCATCGAGCCGCTTTGCTCCCGACAAGCGTTGGGGTAACTTCTGGTCGGCTTCAGTAGCATGGGAAATCGCCAAGGAACCCTTTATGGAAGAGTTCAAGCACAATGTCGACCACTTGAAGTTCAAGTTCTCGTTCGGTCAGAACGGTAACGACAACGTAGGTAACTACTATGCATACCTCGACCAGTACACTCTTACCGGTGCCGACGGCGTGTTCTCCGATGCAACTCTCGCTTATAAGGGCAACCCCGATCTGACTTGGGAAACCTCGAATAACCTCAACGTCGGTTTCGACTTTTCGTTCTGGAAAGGCAAACTCTCGGGTACTGCCGAATACTACCAGCGCCAAGTGAGCGACATGCTCTTCAACATTCCTGTTGCAGTATCGAACGGTTACTCTTCGATTCCTATGAACATCGGTTCGATGCGCAACAACGGTGTTGAACTCGAACTCAACTACAATCCCATCAATACCAAGGATATTCAGTGGGATATTTGGGCTAACCTCACTCTCCCCAATAACAAGGTGCTTAAACTCGCTCCTCAGATCCTCAACGGTCGTGACGAATGGCTCACAGGTAATTATATTTTCCATGAAGGTCAGTCACGCTATCAACTCTACCTCGTTGACTATGCCGGTGTAGATCCCAAAACCGGTGAAGCTCTCTACTGGGCTCGCGAGGAGGCTACTGATGATGAAGGTAATGTTATTGTTGAAAACGGTATGACCGTCTACAAGGACGAAGAATACAAGACCAACGATTATAATGCAGCTCGTGATTCCAACCGTAAGAACACCGGCAACATTATGCCCAAGGGTTACGGTGGCTTCGGCACAACGATCAAGGCCTACGGCTTCGACGCATCGGTTACATTCGCATACCAGTTCGGCGGTCGCATCCTCGATTACGGCTATCAGGACTTTATGCACGGTATGAATGAAACTTCAATCGGTATGAACATCCACAAGGATCTTCTCAATGCATGGACTCAGGAAGGTGATGTTACCGACGTTCCTCGTCTGTCGACAACCGACTCGTACACCAACTCGCTCAGCACTCGCTTCCTTACTTCGAGCAACTATCTGTCGCTCAATAATGTGACTGTTGGTTATACTTTCCCCGCAAATATTTGCAAGAAGTTGATGATTGAAAGCCTCCGTGTTTACTGCGCAGCCGAAAATGTGGCTCTTTGGAGCAAGCGTAAGGGTCTCGACCCCCGTCAGGGTTTCGTAGGTTCGAGCAACGATACCTATTCTCCCATCCGCAGCATCTCGGGCGGTATCCGTCTCTCTTTCTAATGGTGTAGTTCAGTAAGAATTAATCCCGTAAAAATTGAAATTAATGAAAACTTACAATAAAATATTGGCAACTGCACTTGCCGGTGTGCTGTTGGTCGGCTGTAACGATCTCGACACCGAACCTCAGGGCAGCACGGTTACGTCCGACCAGAAGTCGGAAGTCGTGTCACTTGACCCTGAAAAGGCATTCGCAAGTGTGTCGGGTATCCCCGCTTCGATGAATATCTTCGGCGCTGTACTTGGCGGCGACTATCATAACGATATCGGTTGGCCGGGCTTGTTCCTCTACTTCGACCAGCGCGGTGAGGATATGTATTCGGTAACAAACGGCTACAACAAATATCAGCAGGCTCAGGCCTATACAGGCTCGGTCCCCAAGAGTGTTGAGACATACTACATTTGGTCAAACTGCTACAACTTGATTCGTTCGGCCAACAGTGTGCTCGCTACAATGGTCCCGGCCATTGACGATAATGCCACCGATGAGACTACTATGCTCAATAAGTTCTATGCAGCTCAGGGCTACGTGTTCCACGCATTGGCATACGAAACTCTCGCACAGGCTTATCAGTTCAACTATGTAGGTCATGAAACAGCACCGTGTGTGCCCATCATCACCTATGATATTATGGATAAAGTCGCAGCCGAAGGTGCTCCCCGTGCATCGGTCGACGACGTTTATCAGGTTATCCTCAGCGACCTCAACAAGGCTATCGAATATATGACCGGCAACCCCAACAAGCCCGAAACCGTTCTTTCGACCGGTGCAAAGCGTTTCGCGGGTGTTGCCGCAGCTTACGGCCTTCGTGCTCGTGCTTATCTGTTGATGGGCAAGTGGAGCGAAGCTGCTGCTGATGCTCAGGCCGCTATCAGTAATTTCTCGGGCGCTCCTCTGTCGCAGGCCGAGGCTTCTGTTCCCGGTTTTGATGACATCAACGCAGCCAACTGGATGTGGGGTATCGACGTTGCCGAAACAGACCGTGTCGTTACAACCGGTATTTGCAACTTCCCCTCTCACATGGGTTCGTTCAACTACGGCTACGCTGCAGCGGTAGGCGCATGGAAATGGATCAACAATCAGCTCTATGCTTCGATCTCGTCGAGCGACGTTCGCAAGAACTGGTGGCTCAATGAAAACGGCAAATCCGCCGGTATCACCGACGCTCAGGCCGCTTATCTCGCTTCGTGCAATGCCACTCCTTTCGTGCAGGTGAAGTTTGCACCTTACAAGGGTGAAATCGGAACGTCTGTCAACGCAAATGATATTCCCTTGATGCGTGTTGAGGAAATGTACCTTATCCTCGCCGAGGCTCAGGCTATGACCGCTCCCGCTACCGGCCTTCAGACTCTCGTTGACTTCGTTAAGACTTATCGCGACAGCAACTACAATCCTCAGTTGACGACTTCGGATGATATTCGCAACGAAATCTGGCGTCAGCGTCGTATCGAACTTTGGGGCGAAGGTTTCAGTTTCTTCGACTTGCTCCGCCTCAACAAGGGCGTAGATCGTCGCAACGGCGGTTGGCCTGCAACTTGCAACTATGTTATTGCAGCTGACGATCCCGTGCTTATCTATCCTATCCCCGAATCGGAAATCACCACCAACAGCCAGATCGCTGAAAGCGACAACAACAAGGGTGGTGGCCGTCCCGATCCCGTTCTTGTTAACTAATCAGGGATAAGTTACGCTAAAAATTACGTTTAACGTTTAATCGACTCAAACAATGAAATTTTTCAAATCACTCATATTCGCATCTCTCGCGGCGACGGCTCTTGGCTTCACCGCATGTAGCGATGACGATCCGTACACTCCGGGCGCTGACAGTCAGGGCGTGTACTTCGCGGAAGCACCTTCGACGATCGAACTGACTTCGGCTTCGTCTTCGTTCGAGGTGACAGTGTCGCGCGAAGGCCTTACAGATGCGGCAACTTATCCCGTGACCGTTACTACCGATGCTCCCGAAGGCTCGCTCACTTACCCTGCTGAAGTAACATTCGCTCAGGGTGAAACTTCCGCCAACTTCACGGTAGGTGTTGTTCCGGCGCTTCTGGCTACCGGTGAAAACTACACATTCTCGGTAAAACTCGGCGAGGGTGTGACAGTTAACAACTATGGCAACGGCGAAGCCACTTTCACAGTCGTTCGTCTTGCTCCCTGGAGTGAATACCAACCTTACAAGGACGGTAAAGCGACATACATTTATACCGTTTACTACAGTGGCGGTGATGCGGACCTCGACTTCAGTTATTGCGTAAATACCGAAGATCCCACTCAGGAGCAATACAAACTTGAAGAATGGTGTTCGGAAGGTGTTGACCTCGTGTTTACTCGTAATACAACCACCAACAATCTGTCCGTTCCGCCTACCAAGACCGGTGCTACGGTTCAAGTTTCCGGTGACACCTATGATTGGTATGTAATGGACCTTGTTACTTATATTGAAGTTACCGATCAGGCAGGCGATTATACTCCGGAAGAACTTGAAGAACTTCGCAATCAGTCGTACTATGATCCTGAAGAAGATTCATTCAACTTCAATATGGTATGGGCTGTGCCTTATCAGGGTTCATATTCTATGTTGAGCCTTGGCGGTAACCCAAGTTATGGTGTGGAGCAGATTATCCTCGGCGAACCGGTTGACGCAAGCATCGAGTTCTCATTCGCAGGTACTCTGATCGGCGAAAACGGCAAGGCCAACGCTCTCTTTAATGTAAATGCAGGTGCAGATACCGAAGCCGGTTACCTCGCTATGTCGAAAACTCTCGGCGCTCAGCAACTTCTCTCTGCTATGCTTCAGGGTCAGGTTTCGACCGTTGAATTCGGCGCAGGTGAAAACCAGAGCGTTAAATACCCCGTAACCGAAAGCGGCGACTACACGGCAGTTGCTCTTACTGTAATCGGTGACGAAGTCCAGGCTGCTGCAACTGTAAGTTGCTCGGTAATCTTGGGTAACCAGGAGGCAGATCCCGATTGGAAGGATATCTGCACCGTTGACTTCATCGACGGTTGGGTTACAGCAGCATTCACCTTCACTGCTCAGGACGGTTCACAGCTTACATACAGCGATCTCGGCTGGCAACTTCAGGGTCAGCAGAGCACAAAGGATCCCAACATCTACCGCATCAAGAGCCCGTGGACCGATGAAAACTGCCCGCTCGTGATCGTAGGTGCCAACTCCAACACCAAGCCCGTCGATATGGTAATCGACGTTACCAACAAGAATGTCGTTCGCATCGTGCCTTACTACTGCGGTGCTACCGTGCCTCTGCAGGGTACAGCAACGCCGTTCTACATCGGTAACTTCGGTGGCTATGCAACGCTTGCCGGCGTCGCAGATGAAGCTCTCATCGCAAAGGGCTACAACGATGTTTGGGATGACGGCCTCATCAGAATCCCTAATGCGCTGTTCGGTACGAGCGACAATATGGAGGAATTCGGCTACACTTGGAAGTCGAACCCTGTCACCGAAATCTACTTCGACATCGAGGGTAGCGCTCAGTCGGCTCACAAGATCGCTCGCCACAGCAAGAAGCCTGTAAGCTTCTCGGCATTCAACGCAGCAGTCAAGAGTCACTTCCGCCTCAACACCGCAGCCAAGAACAAGAACCGCTTCAAAGGCTTTGTCAAGAATATCGACAACAGCAAGTTCTCGACCCCTATCCGCGTCAAAAAATAAGCATTGACATAAGATATTAAAGTGCGAAGCCCGGCCCCTGCGAAGGAGCCGGGCTTTTGCGTTTAATCGCACCGCGCGGCAATGAAATGGGTGTAGGGGCGAGCCTCCGGCCCGCCCAAGGCGTCAACCCGTACGGCATCGCCAATGTACGGACGTGCCTTTGGCACGTTTTAAACGCAAGTATATGTGTATTAGTCTATTAGTGCAAAATCTCCCACAGATCTCACAGATTTACACAGATTTTTGGTGGGGTGTAGGGGCGAGCCTATGGCCCGCCCGACGACGGAGATTTCTACGTGGTCGTTTCATTGTGGATGACACAGCGCCGGACGGGCCAAAGGCTCGTCCCTACACCCCCATATCAAAAAAAATCTGTGAAAATCTGTGAGATCTGTGGGAGATTATCGCATGCCGCTACGCCGGACGGGCCAAAGGCTCGTCCCTACACCCCCATATCAAAAAAAATCTGTGAAAATCTGTGAGATCTGCGGGAGATTTTTACACGGCGCGGTATTCTTATAACCGCGCGGTGCGATTATGGAGGATTGCATCCAATATTACCAGTCGGGCCATGGCGGCGACGACGGGGACGGCGCGGGGGACGGCGCACACGTCGTGGCGGCCGTGCGGCTCGATGGTGACGCTGCGTCCGCTGCGGTCGACCGTCTGCATGGGGCGCATCATCGTGGCGATGGGCTTGAAGGCTACTCGGAAGGTGATGTCGCGGCCATTGCTGATGCCACCCTGTATGCCGCCCGAATGGTTCGTAGCCGTGGTGATGCGACTTTGCGCGTCGGGGATGAATGTGTCGAGCATCTCGCTGCCGAGGCGGTCGGCGCCTGCGAATCCCATACCGTATTCGAAGCCGTGGGCGGCGTTGATGCTCATCATCGCTGCGGCGAGTTGCGCCTGCAGTTTGCCGTAGACCGGTTCGCCGAGGCCTGCGGGCACGCCTCGGATGACGCAGCGCACCACGCCGCCGACGGTGTCGCCCTCACGGAGACAGCGCTCAAGCAGTTGCTCGATGGCCTCCGAGTACTCGGAGTTCTCGGAGCACTCCGATGAGGCGGCCTTCAAGCCGCCGATGCTGTCGATGCGGGCATCGACGGTGATGCCGAGGGGGCGCAGTGCCATATCGGCCAATGCTCCGGCGGCGACGCGGAGAGCAGTCTCGCGTGCCGACGAGCGGCCTCCGCCACGGTGGTCGCGGATGCCGTACTTGGCCTCGTAGGTGTAGTCGGCGTGCGACGGGCGGTAGACGTCGCGCAGCGCGTCGTAGTCGGCCGAGCGGGCGTCCTCGTTGCGAATCATCAGCGTTATCGGCGTACCGGTGCTGATGCCCTCGAATACGCCCGAGAGAATCTCCACGCGGTCGGCTTCGCGGCGTGCCGACGTGCCGGGGTTGCCGCCGCCCGGGCGGCGTTGCTTCATGTATTCATTGAGCATGTCGCGGTCGATAGCGATGCCGGCCGGGAAGCCGTCGAGGATGGCCGTCATGGCCGGACCGTGGCTTTCGCCGGCGGTGGTGAGGCGGAGGATATGGCCGAAGGTGTTCATGGGGTTATTCTTTGATAAGGTCGGCGACGGTTGCGCCTACGTAGTCGATAAGCGCTTGCGGCGCAATCTTGAGCTGAAGACCGCGCACGCCGGCGCTGACGTAGATGTAGTCGAAGTCGAGGGCAGTGGTGTGGAAATAGGTCGGGAACGGCTTC
Organism: uncultured Bacteroidales bacterium; assembly: GCA_937995285.1. Lineage (GTDB taxonomy): Bacteria > Bacteroidota > Bacteroidia > Bacteroidales > Muribaculaceae > CAG-873. Next base: position 9,538 of record CALKKU010000020.1, read on the forward strand.
TTCATACCCACGGGCGAGCAGCCGCCGCGCATGTAGCCGGTGAGGCCGAGGAGGTCTTTCATCGGAATCATCTCCACCTTCTTGGCGCCGTCGGCGCGGGCTGCCTTTTTGAGGTCGACTTCGCGGTCGCCGGGGATGACGCAGACCAAGAAATGTCCCGGACCGGCGGTGAGCACGAGGGTCTTGAACACGCGGGCGATGTCTTCGCCGAGTTGGGCGGCCACGTGGGTGGCGGCGAGGTCGTCGGGATCAACTTCGTATGGAATCAGTTCGTGGGCGATGCCGGCCTTGTCGAGCAGGCGAGCCACATTGGTTTTCTGTACTTTTGCCATAGGTATATGTTTTAAGAGGAGTTTCAGATGCCGGTGAGGTCGCGGTAGATGTCGAGGGCGTTGCGCACCTCGTCGGGCGATGTGGCTTCGTTGATGCGGGCGCGGCCGTCGGCGTCGAGCAGCACGAAGTTGAAGCGGTCGGCTGCCGTGTTCTTTTTGTCGTGCGACATCAGGGCGAGCAGTGCGGGATAGTCGTCGCAGGTGAATGACAGCGTGCCGTAGTGTGTGCGCACGTAGTCGGCAAGCTGATGTACTCGGGCCTGCGGATAGCCGAAGCGCAGGTACGACAGCACGAGCGCTACGACGAGACCGTGAGCCACGGCATAGCCGTGGGGCAGCGGCGACTGCTGTTTGAGCGACAGTGCTTCGAAGGCGTGGCCTGCGGTGTGGCCGAGGTTGAGCACCTTGCGGCGACCCGATTCGCGGAAATCGGCTTCGACGACTTCGCGCTTCACGGCCACACTGTCTTCGATGAGCGCCAGCAGGCGGTCGGGGGCTATGTCGGCGGTGTCGGGGCTGTATTCGAGCAGTCGGGCGAGCGCATCGCCGCCTCGTAGCAGGGCGTGTTTGAGCATCTCGCCGTAGCCCGACAGCATTTCGCGCGGCGGCAGGGTGGCGAAGAAGCATGTGGAGATGACCGAGGCGAGCGGCTCGATGAATGTGCCGATTTCGTTCTTGATGCCGCCGAAGTTGATGCCGGTCTTTCCGCCGACCGATGCGTCGACGGCTGCGAGGAGAGTGGTGGGGACGTTGACGGCGCGGATGCCGCGCATGAATGTGGCGGCGGCAAAACCGCCGAGGTCGGTGACCACGCCGCCTCCGACGTTGACCACAACGGAGCGGCGCGTGGCGCTGCCGCGGTCGAGCTCGCGCCATATGGCCTGTGCAGCATCGATATTCTTGTTGACGTCGCCGGCCTTGACAGTGATGAGCTTGGCGTCGGCCAGGGCGCGACTTTGGCGGCGCAACTCGGGCAGCACGTAGGCGGCGGTGTTGACGTCGGCGATGACGAACACGCTGCCGGGCGCGGCCGAGCCGTTGGCGGTTGTGCCGTCAGC
>CALKKU010000021.1 GCA_937995285.1 uncultured Bacteroidales bacterium
TTCGTCGGCAGCGTCAGATGTGTATAAGAGACAGATTATATGTACATACTTGTCGTAGTGATAGGCATTTACTTTTTGCCATTTAATTTCATCTACTATTCCGAGCTCGCACTTTATGGCAGTCATTCGTTGCAGTACCTCTGTGCGGTGTTTTGATTCAACAAGGATGCCTCCATAAAAATTTGAATAGTAACTGCCATGTTTATCACTTTCGTCAAGCCAAATATGTATCATTGTCTGTGTCTTTACATTTATGCAAAGATACAAATTTATATTGAAAATTTAGATATACATATCTGTGCCAACTTATGAATGCTCCTCTTCTTTCACTTCCTTAATTTGGCCAATGATATCGTTGAGGCGTTTGAGCGATTGGCGGTAATTGGCGATGCCAAGTGTCAGGCCGATGACCACTCCGATTACACCGCCGATCATAAGTCCTTGCGAGAATCCGTGGTTGTCCTGACTGTTGATGTAGCGGAAAAACATCACGAGCCATAACGTTAGTATCGGGATAGAGAACTTCAGCCACGTGATGCCAAACTTCTTGTAAGCGACTACGCGTTCGGCAACTGTCGTTAAATCGCGTGTCGGTAAGTCGGCCGGCATATAATAACGAGCAGAAATTATTAGCGCTGCAAAGGCTGTCAGGAAGAGGGCTATGGAGAAAACGTTGAACCATATCGGTAGGTTAAGTCGTGGAATAAGCAGGCAGTACACCGGTATTGCCGCCAATGCCATTATGATTTGAACTCTTAAATCCTTCCGTCCCTTGCCTATGCTCGATTTCATCGAGCGGCGTAATACGTCGTCATCCACAGTCAGCTTGTCGTGCAGAAGCGACTTCAGTTCACCCATCTGTTGGCGCAGTTGTTCAAGTTCCTTTGAATTGTTATCGTTGGTCATAGTAGGGGAGAGTCTTAATCGTTTGACATTTGTTTGAGTTGCTCCTTTATTCTGTACAGCCGTACCGCCACGTTTGATGTCGATATGCCAAGGATGCTGCCTATTTCATCGTACGAAATATCTTCGAGCCACAGTAGCACGATAGCGCGGTCGAACGGTTGCAGTCGGCTGATGCGGCTGTGAAGCATATCCGCTTGCTTTGTGTTTTTATTGCCTGAGTCGAAAAGGTCTATGCCGGTTGATAGGGTGACCTCCGCGCGGCTTCGCTTCTTGCGGTCGAGCGATATGCACGTGTTGAGCGTCACACGGTATATCCAGCCGCGCAAGTTTTCGTATCGGTCATTGCGCTCGAAGCCCTTCCATAGATTTACGAGCGTCTCCTGAAACAAATCGGCTACCTCGTCGCGATCCTTCGAGAACATGTAGCACACCGTATATATAGTGTCCTTGTTTTCTCTAACAATCCTTTCAAATTCTCGTTCTTTGTCCATTGGTTCTGTTTGGATTCTACTATATAGACGCAGCTGCCTTTGAAAAATTGCATAAAAGCAAAAAAAAAATTATCCGTCATCCCGACGAATAATCTTCTTACCTTAAATCTAATACCATGAAAAACTGATGCAAAGGTACAACTTTTTATGTTATTAAGCATGCTTTTCCAAGAAAAAATCATTGCATTAACATTATTTAGCGCAAATGCAGAGGAGGTGTAGGGGCGAGCCTGTGGTCCGTCCGGTGCAGTTAAATATTTAATCAATTAGGTTGCAGCATATTATATAATGGCATGCGAAACGCATGCCGCTACATCCACTTGATGTATATGCTATAAAAAAAGTCCTCGTACATTTCTACAATGTTGAGGACCTAAGCCGATAGGCGTAAATTTGTGATTCAAATGAAAGCTGTTTTATAGCTTAGTGCAGAGATTATATCATACTTACTTATCACAACACCTACTGTCGTGATGGCCAACCTCGCGGTCACTTGCCACAACTGCCTTAGCTTAGAGTCTCTCAAAGAGTGAATGCGTAAATAATAGGTCTAAGACTAAGTCGTATAGGTGGATTTCCTTTTCGCTTACAAAGTTACTCTTTGTAATTCCGACTGACAAATATTTATCGCAAATTTAAGGAAATTTCATATTCAAATACGTAAATTTACAAACTTTGTGCAATACATATAATAAATCCCCGGCGCTGTGCCGGGGATTTAGAGTATATCGTAATTTATGTCGTGCGGTAAGCACGACGTGCAGAAGCTTACTCCATCAACTTGCGGTAGCGGCGGCGGGGGAGTTCTTTGCCGCCGTTTTGGGCGCGCTTGTATTCTTCGTAGTCGCTGTACGAGCCTTCGTAGAACACCACGTTGCCGTCGCCTTCAAACGAGAGGATGTGCGTGCAGATGCGGTCGAGGAACCAACGGTCGTGACTCACAACCACGGCGCAGCCGGCGAAGTCGTCGAGGCCTTCTTCGAGGGCGCGGAGCGTGTTCACGTCGATGTCGTTGGTAGGTTCGTCGAGCAGTATCACATTGCCTTCCTCTTTCAGAGCCATGGCGAGGTGCAGACGGTTGCGTTCACCGCCCGAGAGCACACCGATTTTCTTCTCCTGGTCGGCACCGGTGAAGTTGAACTTCGACAGGTATGCGCGGGCGTTAACATCGCGGCCGCCCATACGGAAAGTCTCAACTCCCTGCGAGATTACTTCGTAGACACTCTTCTCGGGCAGCAGGTCGTGGTGACGCTGATCCACGTAGGCCACCTTAACCGTTTCGCCAACTTCAAAGTTGCCGGCATCGGGCGTTTCCTGACCCATGATGAGGCGGAACAGTGTTGTCTTGCCGGCGCCGTTCGGGCCGATTACGCCAACGATGCCGTTGGGCGGCAGGGCGAAGTTGAGGTCATTGAACAGATGCTTGTTGCCGTACGACTTGGCGAGGCCGTGGGCTTCGATAACCTTGTTGCCCAGACGCGGACCGTTGGGAATAAAGATTTCGAGGCGTTCTTCCTTCTGCTTCTGGTCTTCGTTGAGCAGTCGGTCGTAGGAGTTCAGACGAGCTTTGCCCTTGGCCTGACGAGCCTTGGGCGCCATACGCACCCATTCCAATTCGCGTTCGAGCGTCTTGCGGCGCTTCGAAGCCTGTTTTTCCTCCTGAGCCATGCGCTTGGTCTTTTGGTCGAGCCACGACGAGTAGTTGCCCTTCCAGGGAATACCTTCGCCGCGGTCGAGTTCGAGAATCCAACCGGCCACGTGGTCGAGGAAGTATCGGTCGTGGGTGATGGCGATGACTGTGCCTGGGTATTGGTTGAGGTGCTGTTCGAGCCAGTCTATCGATTCGGCGTCGAGGTGGTTGGTCGGTTCGTCGAGCAGCAGGATGTCGGGCTGCGACAGGAGCAGGCGGCACAGAGCCACGCGGCGGCGTTCACCGCCCGAAAGAGTGTCTACCACTTGGTCGTCGGGCGGACATTGCAGGGCATCCATTGCGCGTTCGAGCTTGGAATCGATATTCCATGCATCGGCCGCGTCGAGTTTGTCCTGAAGTTCGGCCTGGCGGGCGATGAGGGCGTCCATCTTGTCGGGATCTTCAAGCACGTCGGGGTCGGCGAACGCTTCATTCACCTTGTCGAACTCGGCGAGCAGATCCATGATCGGCTTCACGCCTTCGCGCACGACTTCTATTACCGTCTTGCCGGCTTCGAGGTGCGGCTCCTGTTCGAGGTATCCGACAGAGTAGCCCGGCGAGAATACCACTTCGCCCTGATAGTCTTTGTCGACACCGGCGATGATTTTGAGCAAAGACGATTTACCCGAGCCGTTCAGACCGATGATGCCGATCTTGGCACCGTAGAAGAACGACAGGTAGATGTCTTTGAGAACTGTTTTCTGGGGAGGGTAGGTCTTCGACACGCCTACCATCGAGAATATGATTTTCTTATCGTCGGCCATAGTTATTATTTTTTGTGACGAGGGGCAAAGCGAACGGGATAGTCGCAGCGGATTTTTCCGGCAACGATATTGTTGAGCTTGGCCTTGATGAGTTGTTTGCGGATGATTGAGATACGGTCGATGTACACCATTCCTTCGAGGTGGTCGTACTCGTGTTGGATGATACGCGACAGGAAGCCGGTGAACATTTCGTCGTGCTCCTTGAAGTCGGGGTCGAGCCACTTGAGGCGCACGTGTTCCACACGCGACACGTTTTCCGACAGTCCGGGGAGCGACAGGCAGCCTTCGGCGCGCGACACGCTTTCGCCGTCGAGCACTTCGAGTTGCGGATTGATGAGAGTGAGTTTCACACCGTCGAGTTCGGGGAATGTGTCGGCCAGCGGCGATGCGTCGATGACGATGAGGCGAATGTTGCGGCCGATCTGAGGAGCGGCAAGGCCTACGCCGTCCGAGGCATACTGTGTCTCGTACATATCATCGATGAGTTGGCTCAGTCCGGGGTAGTCGGAAGTGATGTCCGTCGACTTTTCGCGGAGCACCGGATGGCCGTAGAGATATATAGGTAGTTTCATTTTATAATGATTGTTCAGATGTTGTATGAACTTTGCAGATAGTCGTTGAGAATTATTGTGGCTGCGATGGTGTCGACGAGGGCCTTGTCGCGGCGGTCGCTTTTCTTCAATCCGCCGTCGAGCATAGCCTTGTGGGCGAGTGTCGACGTGAAGCGTTCGTCGTAGAACACTATCGGCGTCGGGTCCACTTCCTTGCGCAGGCGGTTGATGGCCGGGGTGAGGTACTTCATCGATTCCGACGGTTCACCGCGTAGCGTGGTGGGATGTCCAACGATGATGCGGTCGACTTGTTCGCTGGCTATGTAGTCCTTGACAAACGGTATCAACTGCGCTGTAGGCACTGTGGCCAACCCGTTGGCCACGATGCGCAGCGGGTCGGTCACAGCTATGCCGCAGCGGCGGCGTCCGAAGTCGATTGAGAGCAATCGTCCCATCGGCTTACGACAGACGGCCGTGGCAGTTCTTATACTTCTTGCCCGAGCCGCAGGGGCACAGGTCATTGCGGCCCACCTTGGGTGCAACCTTGATGGGCTGAGTGCGATGCTGCTCGCCTTGCGGAGCCGATGCGGCGCGGCGCTGAGCATCCTCATTGGGGTTGGCCTTCGAGGTGCTGTAATTGTATTGGTGAGGCATCTCGTTTCCGGCCTGCTTCAGTTCGGGAGCGACCTTCTTGGGCGCGGGTACCGGAGCGGCTTGTTCGGCAGGCTGTTCAGGCTGATTGTGTTGCTGCGGTTGAGAGGGCTGCTGCGAGGGCTGCTCAGGCTCGCGCATCGGGATGGCGGCACGCATCAGCGCAATAGTCATCTTGGTGTTGAGTCGAGCAAGCATATCCTGGAACAGGTGGAAAGCCCTGTCTCTTATACACATCTCCGAGCCCACGAGACCGTACTAGATCTCGTA